>CABPCP010000058.1 GCA_902406105.1 uncultured Mordavella sp. | reverse complement strand
TGGGGCCGGGGGATTTTTAAAAATCCCCCGGCCCCAATTGAAAAAGCCCTGTCCCCTATTGTAAATTCATGGTCGAAATGCTAGAATGGGCTGGGATTACTATTTTACGACAGAGGGACGGGATTGAGCGATGAAAAAAGTGTTAGATGTAAAGAATAAAGAATGGCTGATTCAAAGTGTTTACGCAGTGGGAGGCAGTCTGCTGTTTGCCGCGGGGGTGAACCTTGTGATCACTCCATTGGGGCTCTATAATGGAGGATTTATGGGATTTGCCCAATTGCTGCGGACGTTTGTGGTAAGTGTCCTGCATGTTCCTGTGCCGGCAAGTGTCGATTTGTCCGGTGTGATTTATTTTATACTTAATATTCCCCTTTTTTACATGGGATTAAGGATACTCGGGAAGGAATTCGCGGTCAAGACCTTGATCACCGTAGGAATCCAGAGTCTTTGGCTTTCGGTGATCCCTATTCCGGCGGCGCCGATCATTGAGGATTATCTAACGGCCTGTATCATCGGAGGTCTTATTGCGGGAACCGGAACAGGGCTTGTGCTGCGGGGCCGCAGTTCCGGAGGCGGACAGGATATTATCGGGCTTTGCTGTTCCAAGAGATACCAAAATGTCAGCGTGGGCAAGATTAATATTTTGATGAATATTTTTGTGTATGTGATCTGCCTTTTTATGTTTAACATTGAGATTGTTGTATATTCTTTGATCTATACGACAGTTTTGTCTCTTGCTATTGATCGGGTACATATTCAGAATATCAACATGAGTGTAATGATCTTTACAAAGAAACTGGGGATTTCTAAGGCGATCATGGAGCAGATGGGACGTGGCGTAACGAACTGGGACGGAGAAGGAGCTTATACAAACAAAACATCCTATATTCTTTTCGTTTTAATTTCTAAATATGAGGTGGCGCAGATCAAGAAGATTGTGCACAGCATCGATCCCAACGCGTTTATGATATTTACGGAAGGCTGTTCTGTAGAGGGGAATTTTGAAAAGCGTTTGTAATGTTGGGGGACAAAAAGAGAGAAAGCGTGAAGATCAGGCGGGAAGCCTGGTCAGAAGAATGTATAAATAAAAAAGAAAATGAAGATACTGTAAAACAGGATGCAAAATGTATCCTGTTTTTTTAGTGCCTCAAAAGGGACAGGGCATTTTTAGTTTGGGCCGGGGGATTTTTAAAAATCCCCCGGCCCCGGCAGGACTTTACATAGATTTAACATTCAGCAGATTTCGGATTTAACATTTGCCCGATATGATATCACTTGTGAAGAAGAAAACAATACCTCAAAAATCTAGTAAACAAAAGGAGAGTAATCAAATGAAAATGAAAAAGTTTATTGCAGTTTTAGCAACAGTTGCTATGGTCGCAGGACTTGCAGTCGGCTGCGGCGGCGGATCTGATTCTGGTTCCGACGAGGGAGGATCTGGAAGCTCTAGCGATTTTGATTCTTCTATGGATATCACCATTGTTTCCAGAGAAGATGGTTCCGGCACAAGAGGAGCTTTCATCGAACTGTTTGGTGTTCAGGAAGAAGTTGACGGTGAGGATGTTGACATGACAACAGAGGAAGCTCAGATTACAAACAGCACTTCTGTTATGTTGACCACAGTTGCTGGTGATGACTACGCGATTGGTTATGTATCTCTTGGTTCTTTGGATGACAGCGTAAAAGCGGTAAAGATCGATGGCGCTGAGGCAACTGCTGATAATGTAAAGAGCGGCGACTACAAAGTTTCTCGTCCGTTTAATATTGCGACTAAGACAGACATGAACAACCCGACAGCAACAGACTTTATCTCATTCATCATGAGCGAAGAAGGACAGGCTGTTGTTGCGGAAGAAGGATATATTCCGCTTGACGGCGTAGAAGCATACGCGGGAGACGCTCCGGCAGGAGATGTGGTTGTTGGTGGTTCCTCTTCTGTATCCCCAGTAATGGAGAAACTGATCGAGGCATATGCGGAAGTAAATCCAAACGCGAATATCGAACTGCAGACTACAGACTCTACTACAGGTATGGAGAATGCCATCAGCGGTTCTTATGACATCGGTATGGCTTCCAGAGAAGTAAAAGAGGAAGAGCTTGCGGGAGGCCTTGAGGCACAGGTGATCGCAACCGATGGTATCGCGGTAATCGTAAACAATAACAACCCGGTAGAAGATCTGAGCAGCGATCAGGTAAAAGCAATCTATACTGGCGAAGCTCTTACATGGGATGAGGTAGCAGAATAATATGAAATCAAAAGCATGGACTGAAAAATTCATGCGGGGAGTGTTCTTCATTGCCGCCTGCGCTTCGGTGCTGGCGGTAGCTCTCATTTGTGTCTTCTTATTTGCAAATGGACTTCCCGCAATGTCTGAGATCGGCTTTATAGAGTTCCTTTCTGGAACCATGTGGAAGCCGAACAATGATATCTATGGAATCCTTCCTATGATCGTAGGAAGCTTATATGTGACCGCGGGCGCTATCATCTTTGGCGTTCCGATCGGAATCCTGACTTCTGTGTTTATGGCGTTCTACTGTCCGAAACAGATTTACAGGCCTTTAAAAACAGCAACGGAACTGCTGGCAGGAATCCCTTCCGTTGTCTATGGTTTCTTTGGACTGGTCGTTCTGGTACCGCTGGTGCGCCAGCTTGGCCGAGACTTGGGATTTGGAGGAAACGGGAGCAGTATGCTGACCGCCTCTCTGCTTCTTGGCATGATGATCCTGCCTACTATCATCGGACTGACGGAATCTTCTCTGAGAGCAGTCCCGGAACAGTATTATGAGGGAGCGGTTGCCTTAGGGGCAACTCATGAAAGAGCAATTTTCCGGGTAGTGCTTCCGGCGGCTAAATCCGGTGTTGTAGCAGCGATCGTGCTGGGTGTGGGACGTGCCATCGGCGAAACCATGGCGGTGATCATGGTGGCTGGAAACCAGGCCAGACTGCCTCAGGGAATTTTCCGGGGAGTCCGGACTTTGACAGCCAATATCGTAATTGAGATGGGATACGCGACGGATCTTCATAGAGAAGCACTGATCGCGACAGGCGTTGTGCTGTTCGTGTTTATCCTGATCATTAACTTCTGCGTAGCATTTTTGAACAGGGGGAACAGCCATGAGTAAGAATGAAATGACAGCCGGACGCGCAAAAAATGAAATGACGCTGGGACAGAGGATGAAAGGATATACCAGAACACCTGGTTCCATGATCGTTATGATCCTGGTCATGCTGTCAGCGATCGTCACCTTTGCGGTGCTGATCTTCTTGATCGCGTATATCCTGATCAATGGACTGCCGTACATCAAACCTTCCCTGTTCTCGTTGGAGTATTCTTCTGAGAACGCCTCTCTTATGCCGGCATTGATCAATACGGTGATCATGACTGCCCTTTCTCTTTTGATCGCGGTTCCCTTTGGGATTTTCTCCGCCATTTTCCTGGTGGAGTACGCAAAACGGGGAAATAAATTTGTAGAGGTCATCCGGCTGACTACCGAGACCCTTCAGGGAATCCCTTCTATTGTATATGGATTGTTTGGAATGCTGTTTTTCGTTACTACCTGTGGATGGGGATTCTCAATCTTGGCGGGAGCGTTTACCTTATCGATCATGGTACTGCCGCTGATCATGAGAAGTACAGAAGAGGCTTTAAAAGCGGTGCCGGATTCTTATCGGGAAGGAAGTTTTGGATTAGGAGCCGGCAAGCTAAGGACGGTATTCCGTATTGTCCTTCCATCCGCGATCCCTGGAATCTTGGCCGGCGTGATCCTGGCTATCGGACGTATCGTGGGTGAGACGGCGGCTTTGATCTATACGGCCGGAACAGTTGCCGATATTCCCAAAAGTGTGATGAGTTCCGGACGGACACTTGCGGTGCATATGTATAATCTGGCAAGTGAAGGACTGTATATGGATCAGGCATATGCCACAGCAGTCATCCTGCTGGTATTGGTAGTGGGGATCAATACACTGTCCAGTATTGTGGCTAAGAGATTAACGAAAGCATAGAGAGGGAGAACAATGTCGAAAATAAGTATCAAAAATCTGGATTTATACTACAGCGATTTCAAGGCATTGAAAAATGTCAATCTGGAAATCGAAGAACATAAGATCACAGCGTTTATCGGGCCTTCCGGATGTGGAAAATCCACATTGCTCAAATCTATCAACCGCATGAATGATCTGGTAGAAGGCTGCCGGATCGAAGGCGACATCCTTCTGGATGGAGAGGATATTTTTAAAGATGTAGATGTGAATCTTCTGCGGAAGCGGGTTGGCATGGTATTCCAGAAGCCCAACCCGTTCCCGATGAGCATTTATGACAATATTGCCTATGGACCAAGGACCCATGGCATACATTCAAAAGCGAAACTGGATGATATTGTTGAGAAGTCCTTAAGAGATGCGGCCATTTGGGAAGAATGCAAGGACCGTTTGAAAAAGAGCGCTCTTGGCATGTCAGGCGGGCAGCAGCAGAGACTTTGTATCGCCAGAGCTTTGGCGGTACAGCCGGAGGTGCTGTTGATGGATGAGCCAACATCCGCGCTGGACCCTATTTCTACGTCAAAGATTGAAGACCTTGCGATGGACCTGAAAAAGGATTATACTATTGTTATGGTAACGCACAATATGCAGCAGGCTGTACGTGTGTCAGATAATACCGCCTTCTTTCTGCTGGGCGAAGTGATCGAGTACAATGATACAGAAAAATTATTCTCAATACCGGCAGATAAGAGAACAGAAGATTATATTACAGGGAGGTTTGGTTAAGATATGCGTAATAAATTTGATATGCAGTTGGAACTTTTGAGTGAACAGCTCATCCACATGGGAGAACTGTGCGAGACGGCGATCAATAAGGCAACGACTGCGCTCCAGCAGGGAAGTATGGAACAGGCGAAAGAGGTCATTGCCGCGGATGAAGAGATCGACCAGATGGAAAAAGATATCGAGCGCCTTTGTCTGAAGCTTTTGCTCCAGCAGCAGCCGGTAGCAAGAGACTTAAGGCAGATATCAGCGGCGTTGAAGATGATCACAGATATGGAGCGGATCGGGGATCAGACTTCAGATATCGCGGAGATCATCATTTCCGAGAAAAAGTCGGAGGCTAGTGATATCCCGAAGATCGGCCAGATGTCTGAGGCTGCCGCGAAAATGGTGCGCGACAGCGTGCGCGCCTATGTAAATAAGGATCTGGAGCTTTCCAGACAGGTGATGGCGGCGGACGATGAAGTGGATCTTCTTTTTGAGGCGAATAAAAAGGAATTGGTGGAATTCATTGCTCAGAATAAGGGTGACCAGGGGAAAGAGGCTTTCGATCTGATCATGGTAGCAAAATATTTGGAGCGAATCGCGGATCACGCCACCAATATCGCGGAGTGGGTTGAATTTTCGATCACAGGGATCCACAAAGATAGTAAAGTATAGAAACTTGAAGGAGTATCAGAATGATTTTTTGTGTAGAAGATGACAGCAATATCCGAGAGTTAGTTGTATATACTTTAGAAACCACGGGCTTTCAGGCGCGTGGTTTTGAAGATGGTAAAGAATTCTGGGAAACTCTTGCGTTGGAAACACCAAGGCTGGTCCTTCTGGATATCATGCTTCCGGGAGAAGACGGACTTGAGATTCTTAAAAAGCTGAAATCTTCGTCAAGGACCCGGAATATTCCGGTGATCATGGTGACTGCAAAAGGAGCGGAATACGACAAGGTAAAAGGACTGGATCTGGGAGCGGATGATTATGTGGCTAAGCCATTTGGAATGATGGAACTGGTTTCCAGAGTAAAGGCAGTCCTGCGCCGCAGTGAAGCCAATGCCAGAGATCAAAAAAGCATCCTGGCGGCAGGAGATATTGAGATCGACACGAAGAAACATGAGGTGACGGCGGCAGGAGATGTAGTAAATCTGACTCTGAAAGAATATGAGCTTTTGAAAAGACTGATGGAAAATCAGAATGTGGTGATGACCAGGGACCGCCTTTTGGAAGATATCTGGGGATATGATTTTGACGGAGAGACCAGGACTGTGGACGTACATGTACGGACTCTGCGGCAGAAGCTGGGATCCTGCGGCGAGCAGATCGAGACCGTCAGAGGTGTGGGATATCGGATGAGCAAGCAGGAGCCTTAATATATGAAGCTTAGAAATAAAATACAAAAGAGCATGATACTGGTCATCGCAACGACCCTCATGATCGCGTACGCTATGACGACCGTTGTCGTGTACCGGCAGAATGTTGGGCTGATGGAAGAGGAGATCCGTCAGGAATCGGATTATATCTGTACAGCGATCAGCATTGCCGGAACCAGTTATCTGGAAGAAATGGATGAGGTCCGAGAGAATACGAGAGTGACCTTGATCGCGGAGGATGGAAATGTCCTCTATGATTCGGGGGATACAGATGGGTCTACATTGGAAAACCATAAGGATCGGCCGGAAGTACGAGAGGCGCTGATCCTGGGAGAAGGACAGGATGTCCGCCGGTCAGATACGCTGGATCAGGAAATGTTTTATTATGCGGTCAGGATAGAAGATGGAAGCGTCCTGCGGGTAGCAAAATCAATGGATAACGTACTGCATACGGCGTTTGAGGTGCTCCCGATGATGGGATTGATCGCGGTGATCATGTTGGTATTCGCGTTTATGCTGACAAAATGGCAGGTGAAGAGACTCATTCGGCCAATTAACGAATTGAAGCTGGAGAAACCATTGGAAAATGAGATTTATGAGGAAATAACACCATTGCTGAACAGGATTGATGAGCAGAACAAGGAAAAAGACGCGGTCGCGAATATGAGGAAGGAATTCTCGGCGAATGTTTCTCATGAGCTGAAGACGCCTCTTACTTCTATTTCGGGCTATGCTGAGATCATGAAAAACGGAATGGTCCGCCCAGAAGACATGAAGAAATTCTCAGAGCGCATCTACAACGAGGCCAGCAGGCTGATCACATTGGTAGAGGATATCATCAAACTCTCGAAGCTGGATGAGGGCGAGATTGAGATTGAAAAAGAGGACGTGGATCTCTATGAATTGACAAGAGAAATCTGCAGCCGTCTTTCTCCGCAGGCAAATACGAGAAACGTGCATGTAGAAGTGACGGGGGAACCAGTCGTCTACCATGGCATCCGGCAGGTGCTGGATGAAATGATCTATAATATTTGTGAAAACGCCATCAAGTATAACAAAGATGGAGGATCTCTCAGCGTGTGGGTAGGAAATACCCTGCAGGGGAAAAAAGTGATCGTGACGGATACCGGAATCGGAATTCCAGAAGATCAGCAGGAACGTATTTTCGAGCGGTTCTATCGAGTGGATAAAAGCCATTCCAAAGAAACAGGAGGAACTGGACTGGGACTATCGATCGTGAAGCATGGAGCGATGATCCACAATGCTCAGATTCATGTAGAAAGTGAAGTTGGAAAAGGAACAAAAATGGAGATTACCTTTTAATTGGGGCCGGGGGATTTTTAAAAATCCCCCGGCCCTAATTGCTAAATTACGTGTTGCCAGGGTTGACAAATAGGTCGATCGGTGATATATTCATCACAAATAGAAAACGCTTACATTTCTGATGTTCCCTCGTTTCTTTGCGGGCTCTGCCTCGTCACATATTCTGAAAATTCTTGAAAAGAAATCTCAATGCTTTCATTCTAAATAAATCAGACAGCGGGGGCGAGAGACGCGGCCGCCTGCGGAACTTAGCTTCATAAGGAGATGAGTGGATGGAAGCATGCCCATGTTGCAGGACTAGCTGGAGTATACCATCGGGCGGGGGAAGGGACCATTCTATTGGAAAATTGGTGAATCGGCTGTCTAGAAGCGTATCTTGGAAAAGATTTGGAAGGCTTGAAGGAGGAAACAATGTCATTATTAGTTACAAGGATGAAAGCTTATCGGGAAAAGTTGTCTATGAGCCAAAATGAATTGGCGCAGAAAGTGGGAGTAAGAAGAGAAACGATCGTCCGCCTGGAAAAGGGCAGATACAATCCCTCTTTAAAGCTGGCGATGGATATTTCCAGAGAACTGGGGACCAGCGTGGAAGAAATGTTCCAGTTTGAGGAGACGCGATGACTCTAAAAGCGCAAAAGCATATTTTTACTTTGCTTGTCCTTTTCTGGATGGGGATGATCTTTTGGTTTTCTGCGCAGCCGTCAAAAGAATCCGAAGATTTATGGAAGACGTGCTGATCGACAGCGCGGGCGTCCTGGCAGGGGCTGCGATTTTAAGCTGGCTTCTTTGGGTAAAGAGAAGATATGGGGAAAAGGATCAAGACAAGAAAGGATTGGGATAATATGGGAGCCATACTGCTTCTTGAAGACGATGAGAGCCTGAACCGGGGGATAAGCCTGAAGCTGGAAAGAGAGGGATACCGGGTTTTGAGCGCGGTGGAATCGGAACAGGCAGAGGAATTATTTCAAAAGAATAAAATAGATCTGATCATTAGTGACATTACACTGGAAAAGGGTAATGGTCTGGGATTTGCAAGGAAGATCCGCGCCAGCAGCGATGTTTATCTGATCTTTCTGACAGCGCTGGACCAGGAAGTAGACATTGTGAATGGCTATGATGCCGGGGCGGACGACTATATAGCGAAACCCTTCAGCCTGGCGGTTTTGATCTCGAAAGTTAATGCTCTGATGCGGCGGATCTGTCAGGGCGAGGGGGATGGAGGCATTCTTTCCTCTGGAGATATCCGGGTCTGTTGCCGGGAAATGAAAGTGTATAAAAAAGAGGAGGAGATTCCTTTAAGCAAGAAGGAACTGCAGCTTCTGCTATTTTTTCTGGAGCATCCCAGGCAGATTGTTTCCAAGGATCAGATCTTGGAAGCAGTGTGGGATGTTGAGGGGCAGTTTGTGGACGAGAATACGGTCCCGGTAACGATCGGCCGGCTGAAGCGCCGGCTTGGAAAGAATGGGGAAGAAGCGTATATTGAAAATGTCAGGGGGCTTGGATATCTGTGGACAGCAGAAGTGTTGAAAAAGTAATGGACAGAAGAGAGCGGGGCTACATTTGGCTGGAAAAGGAATTGAAACGCGGCATGGTCCTTTCTTTGGCGGGATGGCTGATATTTTTCGTCATTTTATGGGTGTGGGGGACCTCCCTTTACAGATGGTGTTTCCTGTGCTTTTTTGCGCTCGCGGCCAATGGAGTGTGGTGCTATATCTCCTATCGGAGAGAATATCGAAACTATCAGTCTATCATAGAATATCTGGAAGCGTTTGAGGAAGGGAATTATGAGTTCCATTTGGAGGGAGACATGGAACCTGGGATCCGATCCCAGCTTTTGGACCAGTTAGAACGAATGGGAAAAGCATTTGGTCTTTTAAAAGAACGGCTGGTACAGGAAAAAGAAGGAACCCGCAGATTAGTGACCGATATTTCGCATCAGCTAAAGACACCGGTATCGGCTCTTGGCATGAGTTTGGAACTCATGACCGACAAGGATATTACGCCAGAAGAGCAGAAGGAATTTGCGGAAAAAAGCCAGGAGGAGGTTAAAGGACTGGTACAGCTTCTGCAGGCGCTGACTAATCTGTCAAGACTGGAAGCGGGAATGATCCGGCTGGAACCAGTGGAAGGAAATCTGAAAGATACGATTCGTCAGGCGGTCAGCAGTGTCTGGTTCCAGGCAGAAGAAAAAAAGATACAGATTGAAGTGCAGGAGTTTGCGGACGTGCGGATCTGCCATGATCCCAAGTGGACGGCCCAGGCATTTGTAAATGTTTTGGAAAATGGAGTGAAATACTCTCCTGAAGGAAGTAAGATCATACTCCGGGTAAATGTTTATGTTTCTTATGTATTTGTTGAAATAGAAGATGAGGGGATTGGAATTCCCAAAGAAGAATACGCGGAGATCTTCAAACGTTTCTTTCGAGGGAAGCGGCCGGAAGTCCAAAAGGCGGAGGGAGCCGGAGTAGGATTATATCTGGTCCGGAAGATCTTAGAAGAACAGGGAGGCAGTGTTCGCGCTCTTCCGGGAAAGAAAGGCGGTACTGTCTTTCAGATGATGCTGCCGCTGCTCTGTCAGGATGCAGAAAAAGGAATCTAACAAAACTGTTATCGTTCCTGTCAATGTTTTGTAAGAATCATGGACTATGCTGAAGATAACATCAGAAAGAGTTGACAGGAAAGGAGCAGAAATGATATGAGAGCGTTATTAGAAACAGAAGATCTGGTGAAATATTATGGGGATGGAGATGGACAGATACGGGCCATCGACCATACGAGCATTTCTGTAGAGCGAGGAGAATTCGCTGCCATTGTAGGAAGGTCTGGTTCTGGGAAAAGTACACTGCTGCATATGCTGGGAGGATTAGACAGGCCGGACAGCGGGAAAGTTTATATCGAGGGCAGAGATATCTTTGCGCTGAAAGATGAAAGGCTGGCTGTGTTCAGAAGGAGAAAGATCGGATTTATCTTTCAGGATTATAATTTGCTGCCATCTCTGAATGTATGGGAGAATATCGTGCTTCCCATCGGATTAGACGGGAAACGGGTCAATCGAGATTATGTGATGGACATCGTGAAGAATATCGGTATGGAAGAACGGTTAAAGGCTACGCCGGGGATGCTTTCTGGAGGACAGAAGCAGCGGGTGGCGATCGCCAGAGCGCTTGCCTCAAGGCCAGCCATCATTCTGGCTGATGAGCCTACCGGGAATCTGGATTCCCGGACAGAGATGGAAGTGATTTCCACATTGAAACGGTGTGTGGACAGATATGGCCAGACGTTGGTCATGATCACGCACGATGAGACTATCGCCCAGATGGCGGACCGCATTATCGAGATTGAAGATGGTAAGGTGGTGGGCTAGATGGACATGATAACAAGAACAGCGATTGCTAATTTAAAGAGTAACCGGAGCAGAAATGTATTGATCGGTATTGCTATTGTATTGACCTCCACTCTTTTGACTGTCGTGCCTACCGTGATTTTTGGTATGATCGATCTTCAGTTCGCGGCGGCAAATGAGGCGTATCCCACGTACCACGCCATGTTTCGTCAGGTCAGCGAAGAAAACATGGATAAAATGAAAGAAGATCCGGAACTTACAGAGGTAGGAGAGAGGGAAGATCCGGCTTATATGATCTGTCCGAATGAAGAAGTTTCGATCCCAATGATCTATGTGGATCAGCAGGCGGCCAGTTCAAACCGTCTGAAGCTGAAGGAAGGCAGAATGCCAAAGAGGTCAGATGAGATCGTGGTATCTTCCGGCCTTCTCGCGGTAATGGGGCTGGATGGAGAAGTGGGCAGTCAGATAGAAATCCCTTTTCAGCCGGTAGAAAAAGGCGGACTGGGGCTGGGACAAAAGAAGGAATTTACCATTGTAGGTATGATGGAAGACAGCGAAACGGAGCAAGAGAAAAAAGTCTATTCGACCTTGATATCTAAGGCATTTGCGGAAGAGCTGATTCCGGAAGGCCAGCACTTTTACCGGGCCTATTTCCGGATTGCCGGGGCAGATAAAATGACCGTGGATGGGATTGAGGCAAAAGCGAAAGAAAAAGGGGAGGTTTATGGCATCGGAGAAGATAATATCGTAGAAAATGGCGATTATCTTTCTGCTAATTATGTGGATCCCGCGTTATATTCAGGACTGGCTGTGTTTATGGTGATCATTGTACTGGCAGGCGTGCTGACGATCTACAGCATCTATTATGTGTCTATGCTTCATAAGGTGCAGGAATATGGGAAACTGCGAGCGATTGGAGCTACAAAGAGACAGATCCGGAAGCTGGTCTTTCGAGAAGGGTTTGCGGTGGCGGCTATCGGGATTCCGTTCGGACTGATTCTGGGAAACGCGGCAGGAATTTTGATCATCCATGGAATGCTGCAAAACGGAATGGGAAACGCCAATCCTCTGGTAGGTTATATGCAGGAAGTTTTGGACGATTCAAGGGTTTCTTTGGTGAAACCTGCGCTCCTTGGCATTGCGGCGGCTACTGCAATAATCACCGTGTATCTTTCCTTGCTGCGCCCAATGCAGGTGGCCGGGAAAATTTCTCCGGTGGAAGCGATCCGTTATGAGGGGATGACGGGGAAAAGGAAAAAAGCCAGGGCTCGAAAAGGATACCAGGAAATGAGCACTACAAAGCTGATGTTGTCTAATTTGGGGAGAAACCGGAAACGGACAGCGGTGACGATCATCGCGCTGGGAATAACGGGTATCTTTTTTATGGTAGCGGCGACGGTTTTAAGCTGTATGAATCCCAAAGTTATGGCGGAAGATGCGATTCGGGGAGATATTTCTATCTATGTAGATTCCTGGGATAATGATGCCATGAATCCGGACCGGGAACTGACAAAGATCCAGCAGCATAACCCGATGACAGAAACGCTGAAAGAACAGATCCTGGATATTCCGGGTGTGGAAGAGATAGAGGAAGAGCTGTATGCGGATGCGGCGATGCCAGAGGTGACAGATCCTTCTAGCGGAGAAGATTTTGATACCGGGATTTCCGGAATCAGCGAAACAGAGATGAAGGATCTGGAGAAATATGTAAAAGAAGGCTCTTTGGAGGATACAAGGCTTAAGGACGGCACAGGAATCATCCTGGGGCGCGGGTATGTGTCGATCAATCTGCATGTACAGGTGGGCGACCGGGTGGAGCTGGAGATCAAAGACGGAGAGGATACTGTCACGAAAGAATTTGTGGTAGTGGCCTATACAGATCAGCCATCCAGTCTTGGAGGCGGCTTCATGCTCCCCGCGGATACTCTGCAAAGTTTCTGTAAGACTCGGCTTACCGATGAATGGAATCTGACTGTTTATGAAGACAGGGAAGGAAGTGTGGAAGAGGCTGTACGGGCTGTTGCGGACAAACAAGAATTCCTGGCTGTGGATACGTATCGGGAGCAATATGAACAGGCGGAAATGACGGTGGGATACCTGTGTTACGGCGGATATGGGCTGCTGGCTGTCCTTGGATTTATCGGCATTCTGAATCTGATCAATACTATGATCAACAGTGTATATGTCAGACGGCGCGAGTTGGGAATGCTGCAGGCGATCGGGCTGTCCGGCCGTCAGACTGGGAATATGCTGCAAAAGGAAGGTTTATTTTATACAGCGGGAACCTTGCTGCTGTCACTGGGGATCGGCAGTGCGGCAGGATATCTCTGCTATCGCTGGGCGGCGGCAGAAGGGATTCTTTCCATCAAGGTCTATCATTATCCGGCGCTTCCGGCGGTCATTTTGACGCTGATTGTTTTGGCAGTGCAGATTTTGGTCGCGTTTTTGGTCAATCAGAACTTTAAGAAGACAAGCTTGATCGATCGGATCCGATTCGCGTGATCAATAGGGGCCGGGGGATTTATAAAAATCCCCCGGCCTCGGCTTTAGTTTTTCATCTTCTTTAGTTCTTTTGAGATAAATAGGATACTGACAATAAATGCGATAGAATCTGCCACTGGCCCGGAGTACAAGATGCCGTCAAGACCAAAGAACAAGGGCAGGATCAGAACCAGCGGAATCAAAAAGAAAACCTGTCTGGTCATGGAAAGGAGCAGTCCTTTGACCGGCTTTCCGATAGCGGCAAAGAAATTGGAGGAAAGCAGGGTTACGCCATTGATAATGACCATAAAGAGGAAAGTGCGCATAAACCGGATAGAAAATTCATAGTATGCGGCATTTCCCGTCCCGAACAGAGAGATAATCTGGTAGGGGAAGAACTGAAACAGGACAAATCCGATCGCGGATACGATCAGATTACAAGTAATCGCCAGTTTATAAGTGCTTCGGACACGGTCATACTGTTTGGCGCCGTAATTAAAGCCGATAATGGGCTGAGAACCTTGAGAGATTCCGATGATAACCGCAAGCAGGATAGCGTTCGTCTTCATGACGATGCCGCAGGCTGCCAGAGGAATGTCTTTTCCATATTCCGACATGGCGCCATAATAGGTTAATGAGTTGTTCAGGACAATCTGCACAAAGGTGATCGCCACTTGATTCAGACTGTTGCTCATGCCAAGAGAAGCGGTATGAATACTCATCCGAATATTAAGGCGGATATCTTTCCGATGCAGCTGAACACTCTGGAATCTCCGGATATAAGAAATGGCGGCCAGGAAAGAAAGAAACTGGCCGATGATCGTTGCCCATGCGGCTCCCGCTACTCCAAGATCAAAGACGAAAATAAAGATGGGGTCCAAAATAGTATTGGCGATGGCGCCGATCAGCATGCAGGTCATAGAGTATTTTGGACTTCCATCAGCCCGGATCATATTGCTCATACTGGTGGTCACAACCTGAAAAGGCATGCCGAGGGCAATGATCCGAGAATAGGTCAGCGCATAAGGAAGATTTTCTGATGTGGCGCCGAAAGCAAGCAAAAGAGGCTGAAGAAAAATCTCGATCAGGATTGCGTAGACAATGCCAAAGGTCAGCATCATAGCGATGCCATTGCCTACTACGGCCTCGGCCTTTTTTTGTTCACCGGCTCCCAGATAAAGAGAGAACTGGGAGGCGCTTCCGATGCCGATCAAAAGGGAAATAGCAAGGCATATGGTAGTCAGAGGATAGGAAACGTTAGTAGCGGCGTTTGCAAGATACCCGACTCCCTGACCAATGAAAACCTGGTCCACGATATTGTAAAGAGAGCTGACCAGCATGGCGATGATACTTGGGACTGCGAAAGATTTTAAGAGAGAGGGTATGCTTTTGTATCCCAGTGGATTTTCTTGTGTCTGCATATTCTGCAATGTGGATCACATCCTTTTTTAATAATTAGGTAAAATAGTTTTTTAGAAGTCCGCCTATGGTCTATTTTTCCTGTGTCATAAAGACGGACTGGAGCGCGATTTCCTGGAGCATTTCTCCAAATTTTCCGGCATCTTCCTCTGAAAGCGGGGAAAGGAGCTGTTCCTGGGTCTCGCGAAGAATCGCGAGGATCTTATCATAAACCGCGTAAGCCTTAGGTGTAGGATATAGGCAGTAGGTCCGCTTATCCTGCTGGCTGGCGTTTTTGGTTATAAAGCCAGACTTGATCAGGCTGCCCAGTCCGCGAGTGATATTGCTGGGATGAAGGTAGAAAAGATCCAGGAATTGTTCCTGAGAAATACCGGGATGTTCACAGATTTTGATAATATACATATGCTGGCTGCAGTTGATTCCCAACGGGGCAAACTGTTGATCCAGATACATTTTTGTATGGCGTCCGGCAATGGAGAGCCATCGGATCAGGTTCATTTTCGATGCTGCCTCCTTTATTCATATATTCATAGCGCAGAGCATGAATATTATAACCCAGAAAAATTGTGTGCGCAAGCAAATATTTTAGAGGCATAAAATTTGTCTGTAACCTTAGGAGATGAGCAGGGAAGAAGAATTTATAAAAAGCCGCCGTCTACGCCGATAATCTGGCCAGTCAGGTAGGCGGGAGAAGCGGCAAGATTCCAGACGACCTGGGCAATTTCAGAGGGTGAGCCAAAACGGCCCATAGGGATTTCTTCTTCCAGGGCAAGGCGGTCTTCTTCAGTTAACTGGCTGTTCATTTCCGTATCGATGACGCCGCAGGCGATGGCGTTTACAGGTATGCCGCTGGGCGCCAGTTCTTTCGCCAGAGCCTTTGTCAGTCCATTGACGCCGGATTTGGCCGCGGAATAAGCAGCTTCGCAGGAGGCGCCGGACGTGCCCCACATAGAAGAAATGTTGATGATGGTTCCGCTTTTTTTCGCTACCATGTCAGGGATCGCCGCGCGGCAGCAGTAAAAGACAGAGGATAGGTTGGCGCGGATAACCTGATCCCATTCTTGGATCGTCATATCCGTCAGAAGTCCAATGTGAGAAATACCGGCATTATTTACAAGAATATCAAGATGGCCGGCGGTTGTTTGGATTTTTTGAAAAATTTCCTCGACAGCGGCTGGATCGCCCACGTCACCGGGAACGATGGTGCACAGGCCAGAGCCGATTTTGTCGATTTCCTGTCTGACTTTTTCTAATTCTCTCAGGGAAGTCCGGCAGTTGATGAACACATGGTATCCTCTTGCGGCAAAATACATGGCGATACTGCGCCCGATACCGCGGGAAGAGCCGGTAATAAGGATTGTTTTTTGTGGCATGATAGAATCTCCTTTTGTCTGCGCCTTTGCTCATGGGAAGGCGCTCATAAATGGTCGGACAAATGGCGCCCAGCAAGCGAGAAGACGCTATGCTCCTGATCTGTGCAGGGCTAAATCGATACAAACATTATATCTTACAATCGTTGCTATTTAAAGTATGAGATGTTATGATTTATATATGTATAAATGATAATGATGGTAATTTTAAGAATAATTGTGAAACAGGCGGACCATCACATGAGTAACACTCCGGGAGGTTACGTAAAAGGAAGATGAATATGATCGATAAGGCAATCGAGTTTGCGACGAGGGCACACGAAGGGCAGTTCCGAAAAGGGACCAAACGGCCGTATATTGTTCACCCCATCGAGGTTGGAGATATTGTAGCCAGCATGACGAAAGATGAGGAGGTGATCAGCGCGGCAGTGCTTCATGATACCATTGAGGATTGTGAAGGTGTTACGCAGAGAATCTTAGCTCAGGAATTTTCAGAGCGTGTAGCCTATATGGTTGCCAGAGAAAGTGAGGACAAGTCTCTGACATGGATGGAACGGAAGCGGGCAACCATCGAGCACATCCGCACGGCTCCCAGAGAAGTACAGATGATCGGACTTGCGGATAAGCTTTCCAATATGCGGGATATAGACCGGGATTATCCGGTCATGGGAGAAGAATTGTGGAATCGATTTCGGATGAAGGATAAACATACGATCGGATGGTATTATAAAGGCGTAAGGGATGCCCTGATCGATAAATTCACAGGGATTCCAGCCTATGAAGAGTATTGTCACCTGATCAGGAAAAATTTCGATTAGGGACAGGGTATTTTTAATTGGGGACGGGGGAATTTTAAAAATCCCCCGGCCCCAATTAAAAAAAGGAGAGAGATATGATCATCAGTGCCAGCAGAAGGACTGACATCCCTGCTTTGTATCCTCAGTGGTTTATGAACCGGCTGAGAGCGGGCGAGGTGCTGGTCCCAAATCCTTACAACCGCAGAAAGGTAAGCCGTATCCGGCTTTCGCCGGAGTGGGTGGATGGAATTGTGTTTTGGACAAAGAATCCGGAGCCGTTGCTGCCGTATCTGCGGGAATTGGATGCCATGGGTTATCGGTACTGTTTTCAGTATACGATCACAGATTATGGGGAGGACTTGGAGCCCGAAGTGCCAAGGACAGAAGAGGCGATGGCTACGTTCCTGCTATTGAGCCAGAGGCTGGGAAAAGAAAGGATCAACTGGAGGTTTGACCCGATTCTGCTGACAGAGAAGTATACGATTTCTTATCATCTGGAACAATTTGAAATGATGTGTCAATGGCTTGGGAACGCAACAGGACGGTGTACCATTAGTTTTGTGGACGAATACAGGGGAAGCGACTGCAGAGAACTGGAGATAGAGGAGATATGGAAACTGGCGGAAGGTCTTTCCCAAATTTCCAAGAAATATGGAATCCCTCTCTATACCTGCGCGGAACAGTTGGATCTGAGCAGATATGGTATTTATCATGGGGCGTGTATTGATCAGGAACAGCTGCGGCAGCTGGCCGGATACAAGCTTGATCTGAAACGGGACAAGGGCCAGCGAAAAGGGTGCCGGTGCGCGGAGAGCTTTGATATTGGCATGTATGATACCTGCGTCAACGGCTGCCGCTACTGTTATGCGGTGAGCGGAAGGGAAGGCGCGCGAAAAAAATATAACAATCATGACCCCGAATCCCCATTTTTGATCGGACATTTCCGGGGAGATGAGGAGATTATAGACAGAAAAGCGGCATCCGCGAGAGATGATCAGATTTCTTTATTTGATTTACCCCAAATGCGCAAAGACATATGATGACTTCAGGACAAGGAAGGGCGTACAGATGGCAGAAGTAAGAAAGAGAATGACATTTTACGGAAGAGTCCAAGGTGTGGGGTTCCGATATACAGCAAAACATCTGGCAAGATCGCTTGGCCTGACCGGATGGGTGGAAAACCAGTGGGATGGAACGGTACGCATGGAGGTCCAGGGCAGAGAAACCTTGATCTATAAGCTGATGGAAGGGCTGAACCGGAACCAGTTTATTGCCATTGACTGGATTGATACCGAGGAAATTCCGTTGGGAACAGAAAGAAGTTTTGAGACAAGATAGCAAAAGGGACAGCCAACGAGAGAGGAGGCATAAACATGGTGATTCAGGGACTGCAGAAGCTGACGCTTTTGGATTATCCGGAGAAGGTGGCGTGTACTGTTTTCACAGCAGGGTGCAATTTCCGCTGTCCATTTTGTCACAATGCTTCGCTGGTAATTGATACATATAAGAACCGAGAAATTCCGAAAGATGAATTTTTTGCTTTTCTGCGGAAACGGCAGGGGATTTTGGATGGGGTATGTGTGACGGGGGGTGAACCGCTGATCCAGCACGGGATCGAGGATTTTTTGGGCGAGATCAAACGTTTGGGATATGCGGTCAAGCTGGATACCAATGGAAGTTTTCCCGACAGACTGCAGCGGATCGTAGAGGCGGGACTGGTAGATTACGTGGCTATGGACATCAAGAATTCTCAGGAAAATTATGGGCGGACTATTGGTATCGAGGGGTACGACTTGCGCAATATCCACAGGAGCGTCCAGTATCTTCTGAGTGATGTGATCCCCTATGAGTTCCGGACTACGGTGGTACGGGAGTTCCACCAGCGGTCGGATTTTGAATCCATTGGGAAATGGATCCGGGGCGCCAAGAATTATTACCTCCAGCAGTTTGTGGATTCCGGCGATCTGCTCCAGCAGGGGCTTAGAGGTTATAACAAGGACATCATGAACCAGGCGCTGGAAATAGTAAGGCAATATGTGCCAAACGCTCAGCTGCGCGGCGTAGAATAGCAGAAAAGGGCGGAAATACGGGCCTTCTGGTAAAACTATACAATAACAATATATTGTGCGAAAATGAATTTTGTGCACAATATATTGTTATTTTTGTTGACG
>CABPCP010000057.1 GCA_902406105.1 uncultured Mordavella sp. | reverse complement strand
CGGGGGATTTTTAAAAATCCCCCGGCCCCAACCAAGGAGGTACTATGATTTTCGATACACATGCGCATTATGATGACGAACAATTTGATACGGACCGGAAGGAACTTCTCATGTCGATGGCGACGGAGGGTGTTGGAACCATTGTAAATGTAAGCGCTTCTTATGATTCCTGTCAGAAAGTAGTGGACATGGCCCAGGAGTATCCGTTCATGTATGCGGCTGTGGGCATTCACCCCGATGAAGTGGGAGCATTGAATGAAGTGTCTTTTGCTCAGATGAAACAATTGTTTCAGCGGGAAAAAGTGGTAGCCGTGGGAGAAATTGGCCTGGATTATTACTGGGATAAGGAATCCCATGACCAGCAGAAAAAATGGTTTATCCGTCAGTTAGATTTGGCGAAAGAGCTTAACCTTCCAGTCCTGATCCACAGCCGGGAAGCGGCAGCAGATACCTTGGAGATCATGAAAGAGGAGGCCGGCGGCCTTTCCGGAGTGATCCACTGCTTCTCCTATTCCAGGGAAATGGCGCAGGAGTATGTAAAAATGGGCTTCTATATTGGAATCGGCGGAGTGGTCACATTTAAAAACGCAAAGAAAATCAAGGAAGTGGCAGAAGCCATACCGCTGGAAAAAATCCTGCTGGAAACGGACTGCCCTTATCTGGCTCCCGTGCCCTATCGGGGAAAACGAAATGATTCCAGATATATCCGCTATGTGGCTGAGGAGATTGCCCGGCTGAAGGATATTTCCTATGAAGAAGTGATACGGCAGACAGAAGAAAACGCCCGGAAAATGTACCGGCTGTGATTGCGGGCGGATACACCCTAAAAGTCATTTTGGTACAGGGCAAAACGTAATTGGGGACGTAGCCTTTTGCAAAAAGGCTACGTCCCCAATTAAAAATTTAACAATCAAAACTTCAATACTGACTTGATCGTCTTCCCTTTCATTTGTGCCTCAAATGCCTCCTGATACTGTTCCGCCTCGAAAATGCAGCCATCGCTCATCAGTGTATCGATATCCAGCACTTTGAATAATCCCAAGGTCCGCGGAAATGCGTACGGAGACTGGAAGACGCCGGCCACGATGGTGACTTCTTTGAAAAATGCCGCCTGCAGATTCAATGGAAAATCGTAATTCACATCATATAACGCGGCAAAGAATTCCAAAGTGCCGCCCCGTCCTACGGCGTCCAGAGCGCCGGGACACGCCCGTGTGGAACCGGAGGCCTCGATCACCACATCGTATCCAAGGCCGCCTGTATAGCGGCGGGCGGCTTCGCCCACATCTTCTGCGGTGGGATCGATGGTATGTACTGCGCCTAGTTTTTTAGCGACTTCTCGTTTCCAGGCGATGGGTTCGCTTAAAGTCAGTTCTGTGGCGCCGGACAATTTGGCAAGCTGCAGCAGGATCAAACCGATGCCGCCTCCGCCGCTGACCATCACGCTCTGACCCGGTTTGATCTTCGCCAGGTCGATGCCGTGCAGGCATACGGAGATGGGTTCGTGAAATACGGCTTTGGCCAGGTCGGTGCCTTCGTCCAGCTTGAAGACAGTCTGTTCGCCGGTGACGATATAGTCCGCCATGGCCGCCATATTACTCTTAATATTGGTACAAAGATGCTCCTGTCCGTTCCGGCAGTAATGGCATTTGCCGCAATACTGATTGAAGTAGTAGATGACGGGATCGCCCACCTTCAGTCCTTTCGCAGTAGCCTTTGGGCCAAGCTCTGTAATATATCCGGCGGCTTCATGTCCCAGAGGATAGTGGTCGGTGTCAGCCAACACCAGGAAATCCATCTCTTTTCGAAGGAAATGAAGGTCTGAGCCGCACACCCCACAGTATTCCACTTTAATTTTTACATCATCGTCCTCCGCGATCTGAGGCTCTGGCGCATCTGTCTGGAGTTCCAGGCCATGTGGAGTATAGAATAACTGTCGCATAAATTACCTCCTAAATTAAGAAAATCTGGACCTGCTCAGGATACACCAAGCCAAGTGTATCCTAAGCCTTATCAGTCATTATTCTTCTTGAGCTTTTAGTTTTTCCAGGATATCTTCATATGTGGCGTGGTCGATCGGATAGAACTTCAGCATAACAGCGGTTACAATCGACAAGATTCCTGGAATGACAGTGAAAATAAGATTGATCCCGTTTAGTACACTTGCTGACTGTTCAATTCCGGCGATATAGCCCATGGCAGACAGAACTGATCCCGCGCCGGTGACGCCGACAGCCATGCCAACCTTCATAAAAAAGTTTACGATCGCTGAAATAAACCCGGAGGCCCGGACGCCATAGTAAAGCTGGGTATATTCCGTGGTATCCGGCACCATTCCATAGATCATGGTGGTAGAAGCTCCCATAAACAGACCAACCACAGCGGTGGTAAGATAAACGACCATCATACCGCCAGTCGTTGTAGGATCTATGAAATAGATCACAAAGGTCAGGATTCCGGATACCAGGAAACCTACCATAGGAACAATCGCCTTGTTTTTTAATTTAGACGTGATCGAACCTAAGATCAGTATTCCCACCATAGAGGAGACCAGATTGATCAGCGAGTAGGTGCTGTACGCCAGAGCATTGTCCGCGTTATAAGTAAAATAGTACAGGGCAACAGCGCTTCTTCCATAGTAGAATAAACCGTAGATCAAGAAACCGGCGGAAAGAATAATGACCGGCCAATTCCCTTTCAAACACTTGAAGCTTTCCCTATAGGATACATCTTCGTGGGGCGTGTTGACAACTTCTTTTGTATTTTTAAAGCAGATCATATGACATACGACCATGATCACTGAGAACATGACAGCCGTCATAAAATAACCTTTAGAGTCGTCCCCGCCGCCAAATAAGATGACAAAGCGCTGAGTTCCATAGGAAATGATAGCGGAAGCTGTATAAGCGAAGAATAGCCGATATGTAGCTAGACTTCCGCGCTCTCTCGCATCCAGTGTTACGGCGGCCTCCATGGCGGAATAAGGAACATTTACACAAGTATATACGAATACCAGAATGAAAAAGGTAGCAGTCGCGTAGGCAATTTTACCGACTGCGCTCTCTATCCCGAAATCCGTGAAGCAAAGGATATTCAGCACTGCCAGGGGCAGAGAGGCAAAGAGTATCCAAGGACGGTAACGCCCCCACTTACTTTTGGTATGGTCAGACCAGCGGCCGACGATCGGGTCATTGATCGCGTCCCAGATCCTGGAAGCGCCTATGATGATACCAGCGGTACCGGCGGCGATTCCAAGGCTGTCTGTCCAGAAATACATTAAAAAAGCTGAAATAAATGACCAGCTGAAATTATTTCCAAAGTCTCCGATCGCATAGCCGCATTTTTGGAGAGGCGTCAATTTAATATTTGCCTCGTCTACGTTGTATACTTTTGACATGCGGGAATCCTCCTCTCATTCTTTCATTTACAGCATGGCTTTCATATTTTTCGCCAGCCCTTCTTCGTCATATTCGTTCAGATGATATAAGAAATCCGGCGTGGCCAGGGGTACAAACTCATCTGGACAGCCCAGAATTTTAAATTTGCAGGAAATGCCGGCTTCCGCCAGAGTATTTCCAACGGCCCAGCCCAGGCCGCCGATCTTATTGTGATCCTGTGCGCATACAATACGTCCGGTTTTAGCGGCATCCAGCACGGCTTCTTTGTCCATGGGCTTAATGGTATGCATATCCACTACACGGATTTCCGCGCCTGTTTCCTCTTTTACCATCTCAGCGGCTTTCATAGCATGATGGACGACAATGCCAGAAGCAATGAATACGCCGTCATTTCCGGGACGGGGAACCAGAGCTTTTCCGATCTCATATTTTTGGTCTTCCGGGTAGAGGGAAGAAGTGGCTTCCTTGCCCATGCGGATGTACACTGGGCCCGGCCAGGTAATAGCAGCCTCCAGGACCTTTGCGATCTGGAAGGGATCCCCAGGTTCGATCACAGTCATGTTGGCGAAGCTGGACATGATGGCGCAGTCCTCTAAAGCACAATGGGTACCGCCGCTTTCCGCCCCGGAGTATCCGGCATAATTGGCTACGATGCGCACGGGCAGATTGTTGTAGCAGATATCAGTACGGACTTGCTCAGCAGCCCGCATGGAGGCAAAGGGAGCAAAAGAAAACGCAAAAGGAATATAACCTTCTGTGGCCATTCCGGCGCAGAAACTCATCAGATTTTGCTCCGCGATACCCACATTATAGGAACGTTCAGGAAAACGTTTTTTAAATCCGCTGACTCTGGAAGATACGTCTACATCCGCGCTGCAGATGATCATTTCCGGGTAGCGTTCGCCCAGGGATTCCAGGCATGCGCCTACAGCATCCCGCAGACTAAAAATATCACCGATATTGATTGTCATTCCAGCCATTATTCATTCCCCCATTTCGCTTCGTATGCCGCTTTTACTTCAGCTACGGCCTTCTCGTAGTTTTCATCATTGACCATGCCTGCGTGCCATTTGGCGTTGTTTTCCATAAAACTGATGCCGTGTCCTTTCACCGTGTTGCAGACAACAACGGTAGGAACATCGCTGTCTGCCGGCGGAAGGGCGTCTATGACGTCGATCAACTGTTCCATATCGTTTCCGTCAGCCACCTCGACCACGTTCCAGTTAAAGGCGCGCCAGCGGCTGGCCATATCGTTTAAAGGCATATATTCTTCCGTAGGGCCGTCGAAAGACATGTAATTCCGGTCTACGAATACGACCAGATTGCCAAGTTTGTATTTTACACTGGACATGGCGGCTTCCCAGATACTTCCCTCGTCACATTCGCCGTCACCCACAACGGTATATACCCGGCTCTTGCTTCCTTTGGATTTCAGGGCAGTGGCGATTCCAGCCGCCACCGGAAATCCGTGGCCAAGAGAACCGGTGGAAACATCTACATAGGGGTTCCTGAGATTGCAGGAGTGCATTCCAAACCGGCCAAAATCCGTGGCGTATTCCTTGTAGATATCTTCCACATCATAGCAGCCGATGGCCGCCTGACTGAAAGAAGTGACAGCGGCCGCGTGCCCTTTGCTTAAGACGAACCGGTCTCTGTCCTCCCAATGTGGGTTGGCGGGATCATAATGGATGGCGTACTGCCAGATGGCGGTCATAATATCACAGCAGGACATATCGCCTCCGATATGGATGACCGTCTGATGACATAATCTTAAAAGGTTGAGCTTCGTTTCCAGAGAAGCCTTTTCTAAATGTTTGATCGTTGCCTGTTCAGCCATAATTCCGCCTCCTTACGCGTCTTTATTACATTTAATAACAATCTTTGGATATTCTGACTTCTTATATAATTCAAAAGCATTTACCGCATCTGAAAGGGGCATGATAGGGCCTATGATCTTATCTAACTGCATTTGGGGCAGCAGGTCGATGACTCTTGGGTAATTGTAAATGCTGGTATAGACCGTATGAAGGCTTGCCTCTTTCATGTACATTTCGTAAAGATTTACAGGCAGCTCATAATCCATGGGAAATACGGCGAAATAAACGACTTTTCCTTTTTTAGCGATCAGATTGAGCAGCGGCGGAGCGGCTGCCGGCACTCCGGAAGCTTCGATGATCACATCATAGCCCCGTCCTCCTGTGATTTCTAATCCCTTTTCTACAATATCTTCACTGGAGGGATCGATCACATACTGAGCGCCCATATCCAGCGCCCGCTGGCGTTTCTGCGGGAGGGGATCACTGGCGGTCAGTTTGGTGGCGCCTCTTTTGGTCAGCATATCCAGCAGGATCGCGCCGATGCCGCCTACGCCGGAGATCAAAACGGAGTCTCCAATCTGAATATCAGCGATATCAATGCCCTGCATAGCGGAGGCGCAAGGCTCAGCGATGCAGTAGTGAAGCGGATCGGCGTTTTCTGGAATCTTGAAGATCATATCCAGGTTCACCACGGCGTACTCGGTCGCCATCGGCATGGCGGAAGTAGAATGTTCGCAGAACACGTCATGGGCGCGCTTGCACTCATCGCAGACGCCGCAGTGTCCAAGACTTGCCACAGCCACCTTATCGCCGATCTTATAGCCCATTTCCGCCGCCTCATCGCTGAGCTCTACGATGGTTCCGGAACCTTCATGCCCAAGTCCCATTGGCAGAAGATCTTTGGAGAAATGATATAAGTCTTGAGTGACAATGTGGATATCGGTGGCGCACAGGGCGCAGTAGTCCACCTTCACCTTAACGGCGTTTGGCCGTATCATTGGTTCTGGAAGGTCCACAAGATCCACTTTTCCGTCGCAGATTTTCGCTAAAGCTTTCATAAATAATATCTCCTTTCGTTCCGTTGATTTAAGTGCTTTTATGATAAAACCGGAAGTTGTCAGATTCAATGGATAGATTTTTTGACAAGGGGGATTATTCTGCTATCCCGAAAAATATTTAACAAAAGATGGGAAAATAGGAGAAATATTTTGTTTTTTTGAACAAAATAATACACCTTCTTGAAAATGTTTCAAAAATTTGGTATTTTTATCTGGTAAAAGAAAAAAGTTTAAATAGGATTTTTCTATAAAGAGGGCATAGGAGGTGTCCGAATGAGTTACTCGGTGATTTTCATTGTAGACAATCTGGAATTGCAGGGAATCTTAAAACAGTATATAGGCCAGTGGAAAGAAGACTATTCTCTGGTACTGCATACGACCAATGCGGTTTTGGCAGCTTCTATGATCGAGAGCCTGCCGGCGCAGATCGTGCTCATACAAGAAGGGCTGAATTTTTACAATGAAAATTGGTTTATCCGGGACACCCAGCGTTACAAGCCAAATATCCGATATATCCTGCTAAAATCTCAAGATCGCGGAAGTACGCTGTCGGAAGAGAATCAAAAGAGGGTCAGCGCGATTCTGGACTGGGAGACGCTCTCGCCGGAAGAACTGAAGGCAGCTCTGGACCAGGCGGCGCGGGATTACGATGACCAGGAAAAGCAAAAGGAAACGCTTACAGATGAAAATAGGTGGCAGAAAGCCTATATGCGATGGCTCCATGAGAGTAATCTTTTGGCCGGGGTGCTGGGCGGAACCGTGGAAGGAACACAGATCTTCCGGCTGGATTCCAGTTTTAAGCCCGGAAGCTTCCTGCTTCTGATCGGAGAAAATCAGACGGAGCCTAAATGGACGTTTTACAACCAAAACCCTGTTTCTCTGGGGAAAATGTATCAAGGGCTGGAAGAGATCATGGAGCGGCTGGCCGGGCTGGTCCTGATCGCCAGTGAAAAGAAGTTATGCTTTCTTTTTAATGTAAACCGGGAGAATCAGAAAGAAAAGCTGGAACTATTTCAAAAAGAAATCCGGGAATGGGAGCGGACCTTTATGGTTCCGCATTTACGGTTTTCTGCCAGCGGGATAGAAAATGATCTGGGTAATCTGTCGGCGCTGTATCGGGAAGTGGATGGAACTTTGAAGTATCATTTTTTCAGTGGAAGCGATCGGATCGTGACCAGCAGCTGGCTTGCGGAAACTTCTGTGAGTTTGGATCTGGATGAGCTGTACCACCAAATGGAGCGGCTGGATACTTCCTTTGAACAGCGGGATTATCCTATGCTGGCCGGGGCCCTGGGAAGAATCTCTCATATGACCTGGGAGACATTGTCTTTCAATTCCTATGAATATGTCTGGGGACAGCTTAGTTATTTTTATTTTTCTCAGGCCCGAAAATACCGGCTGTATCCGGAGGAAGGTTTTTTTAATATGAATAACCGGGAATATCCAGGATTTGAAACAGCTTTTCAGAGCATGACGGAATATCTTGCCTCCTTATTCCAGAAGTTGCCGGGAGAAAAGATGGAGACCTCAAATTCCCATGTGAATCAGGCCATCGCTCTTCTGCGTCAAAATATGGAACAAAATATCGGACTTGCGGAGGCGGCTCGGAGGATCCATGTAAGTCCCTCTTATCTGAGTCATTTGTTCCAGAAGGAATTGGGAACTACCTACATCAACTACAGCAATCACCTGCGGATGGAATATGCGGCCAGATTATTGCAGAAGCCGGGGAAGATCAGTCAGGTGGCGGAAAAAGCAGGATTTGAGGACAGTAAATATTTCAGCAGGCTTTTTAAGAACATTATGGGGGTATCCCCGCGGGAATATCAGGCAAGAATGAAGGCGAAGGAGGAGGATGCAGGATGAAAAAGGTATTGCTGGATAATGGAAGCGTCTGGCTTAAGGAGATACCGGAACCTATACTTCGTCGAGAAACGGATGTAAAGATACAGGTAGATTATGCCTCGATCTGCGGGTATGATCTGATGGTCTATCGGGGGCAGGCATCGCCCGGATCAGATTTCCGAGTGGGACATGAAGTATCCGGCACCGTACTGGAGACTGGCGCTCAGGTAACCGGACTGGAGCCTGGAGACAAGGTGGCTGTCAGGCTGGATACGGCTTGTGGGCAGTGCGCCATGTGCAGAGCGGGAAAGCCGGATTATTGTCTGAATATGCAGATCTATGACGGCGGGATGCAGGAACGGATGGTATGCCCGGAACAGGTGTTGTGCCCGCTTGGCGGCCTGGGGCTTAGAGCCGGATGCCTGATAGAACCGCTGACAATGGGAATGTGCAGTGTGAAAAAAGCGGATATCAGAGGCGGCGAGCGGGTACTGATCCTTGGAGGCGGAGCGATGGGACTGCTGATGCTGAAGTTGCTGCGCCTGTATCCAGTCAGCGAGGTTGTGATAGCCGATCCTAATCAGAAAAAGAGGAAAATGGCGCGGGACTTTGGAGCAACCTGGACTTTTGATCCTGCCTCCCCCAGATATATGGAAGAAATGAACGGATACTGCGAAAGTGAAGGATATGATGTGGTGATCGAAGCTTCCGGCAATCCCGCCTCGGCAAAACTTGCCTTCCACCTTGCCGCCAGAGGCGGCAGAGTAGTCTTCTTTGGTTTGTACGGGATGAACTTTGAGTTGCCGGTCAATCTATTCAACCTCTATTATAAAGATGTCTCTATTCACGCGGTGCTGCCATCCACCACCCTTTATCCGGCGGCAGTAAAACTGGCTCCCAGGCTAAGACTGGAAGAATTGATCACAGCAGAATTTCCTTATTGGAAAGCATCAGAAGCATTTCAGGAAAAAGCCTCTGGAGAGCATGCAAAAGTCGTGTTAAAGTTCCATTTGGGTACAGGGTAAAAGTCAATTTGGGACGTAGCCTTTTTAAAGTTTACTACGTCCTGGTTCATATAATCTTAATAATTTTTCATTTTTTTGCTATTTCTTAAAGATTTATATTATTGTATAATGTACTTTACAATATGGTAGTCTAGGGAGCATCTATGAGCAGGGAAAAACTGGGGAATCCGCAGAATACGATCGATATTCTACAGAAATATCATTTCACATTTCAGAAAAAGTTCGGGCAGAATTTCTTGATTGATACCCATGTGCTGGACAAGATCATCCAGGCGGCAGAAATCACAAAAGAGGATATGGTTCTGGAGATTGGGCCGGGAATCGGCACGATGACCCAGTATCTGGCGGAATCAGCGGGAAAGGTGATCGCTGTAGAGATTGACAGAAATTTGATTCCAATTCTTTCTGAAACATTAAGTGGATATGAGAATGTGAGGATCATCAATGAGGATGTTTTGAAAGTGGATATCCGAGAACTGGCAGAACGGGAAAACGGCGGCCGGCCGATCAAGGTAGTCGCGAATCTTCCTTATTATATTACCACTCCGATCATTATGGGATTGTTTGAAAGCCATGTTCCGGTGGAAAGTATTACGGTCATGGTGCAAAAAGAGGTGGCCCAGCGGATGCAGACAGGCCCGGGGAATAAGAATTATGGGGCGCTGTCTCTGGCTGTTCAGTTCTATGCAAAGCCGTATATCGTAGCGAATGTTCCCCCGAACTGTTTTATGCCGAGGCCAAAGGTGGGGTCTGCGGTGATCCGCCTGACCCGTCATGAGAAACCGCCCGTGGACGTGGCAGATGAGAAATTGATGTTCGATATTATAAGAGCGGCGTTTAACCAGAGAAGAAAGACCCTTTACAACGCTCTTAGAAATTCTGGGAAATTTGAATCTTCAGATGAAATGATCGCAGATGCAATTGCACAGCTTGGAAAAGGCGCAGGTGTACGAGGAGAGACTCTGACATTGGAAGAATTTGCCAGGCTGAGCAATGACATACAAACCAGACAGAAAGGATGATGATTATGGGAAAAAGCGTAGAAAAGGCATTGTTTGAGATCACGCCGGAGATCCAGCATTTTGCGGAGATTTGTGAGGAAAAGAATGCGATTGAAAAGGATCTGTATACAAAATACGAAGTAAAACGGGGACTTCGTGATTTGAATGGAAAAGGCGTCTTGGCAGGACTCACTAACATTTCTGATGTATGCGCTACGAAGGTCGTGGATGGAAAAGAAGTACCCTGCGAGGGAAATCTTTACTATCGGGGCTATAACATCAAAGATCTGGTCCAGGGATTTTTGAAAGAAAAACATTTTGGATTTGAAGAAATTTCTTATCTTTTGCTGTTTGGTGAACTGCCAAACGCGAAAGAACTGGAGACGTTCCATGAGACATTGGTCGAGCGTCGGACGCTGCCTCCGAATTTTGTAAGGGATATCATTATGAAAGCTCCCAGCAGAGATATGATGAACAGTATTTCCCGGTCCATCTTAAATCTTTATTCTTATGACGCGAAGGCGGATGACACAACGATTCCAAATGTACTCCGTCAGTGTCTGAACTTGATCAGTCAGTTTCCAATGCTAATGGTTTATGGTTACCACGCATATAATTACCGGGTAGGAGAGGACCTCTTTATCTACGCGCCGTCGCCGGAATTGTCAACAGCGGAGAATATTCTGATGATGCTGCGGGAAGACCGGAAATATACCAAATTAGAAGCCAGGATTTTAGATATGGCTCTGGTTCTGCATATGGATCATGGCGGCGGAAACAACTCTACATTTACAACTCATGTGGTAACTTCTTCAGGGACAGATACATATTCTACGATCGCCGCGGCCATGGCTTCTTTGAAAGGTCCGAAGCATGGAGGGGCAAATATTAAGGTAACGCAGATGTTTGAGGATATGATGCACCAAGTTTCTGACTGGGAAGACCGGGACGAAGTAAAGGCGTATCTGAATGATCTGCTGGACAAAAAGGCATTTGACAAAAAAGGACTGATCTATGGAATGGGGCATGCGATTTATTCCGTTTCCGATCCAAGAGCAGATATTTTCAAGAAGTTTGTAAAGAAATTGGCCAAGGAAAAAGGCTGCGAGAAAGAGTATGCTCTTTATGAAATGGTAGAACATATGGCGCCGGAAGTGATCGGGGAGAAGCGCAAGATCTATAAAGGTGTGAATGCAAATGTGGACTTCTACAGCGGCCTGGTATACAGTATGCTGGATCTTCCGCCGGCTCTTTATACGCCGATCTTTGCCGCGGCCCGTATTGTAGGGTGGAGCGCCCATCGGCTGGAAGAGCTGAAGAACGTAGACAAGATCATACGGCCGGCGTACAAACCGCTTGCGCCGCATAGGGACTATATTCCAATGGAAGAACGTTAAAAATGCACTGCCAGAGGAGTTGGTGAACCATGATGAAGAAAGAGTTCAGCTATCTGTCACGGGATGGCGTGACGAGGATCCATGGGATTGAATGGATTCCGGACGGCGAGATCATAGGAATCCTTCAGATGTGTCACGGAATGGTAGAGTATATCGACCGATATGATGAATTTGCCGCATACTTGGCCGGAAAGGGCTTTTACGTGGTAGGACACGATCATCTGGGACATGGAAAATCTGTTCAGAGCCAGGAAGATTATGGACATTTCGATGAAGTGAAGGGGAATCGGTATCTGATCGGAGATATCCATATGCTCCGCCAGAGGACGATGAAGAAATATCCCGGCCTCCCTTATTTTATAATGGGGCATAGTATGGGGTCATTCTTAGTGCGTCAATATCTGACGCTGTATGGCCAGGGGCTTGCGGGCGCGATCATCATGGGAACAGGCTATCAGCCTCTTCCAGTGATTCTGGCGGGCCAGTTACTGTGTAAGATCCTGGCAGCATTCAAAGGCTGGAGGCATCGGAGCCGGCTGGTAGACGGCCTGTGCCTTGGGATTTACCGGAGCCATTTTAAGTCCGGCGGAGGCGTGGGAGATTGGACCACATCTGATCGGGAAATGTGGGAGAAATATACAAAAGATCCTTTGTGCAATTTCCGGTTCACATTGGCAGGCTATTATCAGATGCTGGAGGGAATGAAATCACTGGTCAAGGCGGGAAGCGTTAAGCGGATACCTAAGGAATTACCGGTATTCTTTGTGGCTGGTGAGGACGATCCGGTAGGAGCGTTTGGTAAAGGAGTACGGAAAATATACGCAAAATATAAAGCCTCCGGCTTGGAAAAGACAGATCTGAAGCTTTATCGGGATGACCGACATGAGATCCTGAATGAGACAGACCGGGATAAGGTATATGAAGACTTATATCTTTGGCTGAGAGAGAATTTATAATGTTAATTGGGGCCGGGGGATTTTTAAAAATCCCCCGGCCCCAATTGACATCTTAACAGCGAAAACCCGCTAACCACAAGGGCTGGCGGGTTTCGTTGTCGTTATCTAAAGGAATGAGAGTAAAGTGTGTCATCAGGAGTATCCTGATGTCTAACTTCATGAGAGGGGGATGATAGTTGATGTGTTCTTCAACTATCTGATACCTAGTATAAAGGGAAAATGTGACAAAAGTATGAGAGAATTCTAAAAGAAGCAGGAAGTTTCTTAAGAGCGCATTAAGGAATTCTTTCAGCAACGCTCGGTGGAGCGCCTGTCTGGCAGTTGAGGCCGATTGTCAGGGCCGGAAATGCCTGTTTTCTGAATATGACCGGAAGCAAGAATATTTACTGCAATATTTTACGAAAGCTTTACCCAATTGTAATGATATACTCTGAATGAAAGATTATAATTTATAAAAAATTACAGATTTAGAGAGGTAAAGATCATGGCTTTATTTATGAATGATAAGGATATGAATGAAATGTTAGACGGGATTTGTCCGCAAGGAGAGGCATACAAAGGCAAAGCCTGGGGAACTCTAATGTCTGGAACCGCGAAAATGCTGGCATTGGGAGCTTTGAGCAATGTATATTGTTATGTTGGCGTAACAGAGAAAACATTAGTTATTGCAGTCTTAGAAACCATGGATATTTCCCATATTTATGGAAAAATTTGTCTCCCCTTTGATAAGTTGGACGAAGTGAAAGTAAAAAAAGGATTAATGCCATCGCAGCGGATTATTAAGGCGAAAAGTGGGGAAACAAAAATAAAGTTATCTCTGGTTAATAATACAGTCACGGCTAAAATTAAAAATCAAAAACAAGGTATGCAGGTGATTTGTGAATCGTTGGAACATTTAAAAAATTAATTTTTTCACGGAGGAGTAAGACAAACGACATAGAAGATAACAGAAAGGGCAAAAAAATGTCCGACCACATTCTTTCATATCGGGGCCGGCTTACAAATTCTGGTTTTTCTATCGGCATTATGGGGGATATACAAGCTGTGTTTCAGCTGCAAAAATGATCGGGCGGATGCTGGGATGGGCTATGAGGAGAGGCGGAATCGCAAGAATCATTATTTTACTGGACGCGGATATATTGTTAGTTGGCAGACTCTGACAGTGAGAACCAGAGACTCTGCAGGGGGTGAAAAGAAGGCATAGACAGCGAAAACCCGCCAACCATTGGGCTGGCGGGTTTCGTCATCGTTATCTAAAGGAATGAGAGTAAAGTGTGGCATCAGGAGTATCCTGATGTCTAACTTCATGAGAGGGGGTGATAGTTGATGCGTTCTTCAACTATCTGATACATAGTATAAAGGGAAAATATGACAAAAGTATGAGAGAATTCTAAAAGAAGCAGGAAGTTTCTTAAGAGCACATTAAGGAATTCTTTCAGGAAACTTGATTTCGTAATCTGCTTCCCTCATAATGAAAATAGTTAAGCTTGTGGGACGGTGAAAGGAGATCGGTGTATAGATGGGGAGGATCAAGAAAGTCCTGATCATAGGAAGCATAATTTTGCTGGCCGTGGGGATATTTGCCGGCTGGTATATTCTGCGAAGCTGGCCGATGCGATTTCATGCGGAGTTTGACCGCTTCTTTGGGGCAGGAAATTGGGAAACGATTTCATCTGAGGAAGAAGAAAGCATTATCTATACAGAATATGTAAGCGTACGGAGTAACCCTGCAATGTCCGGGGAGGTTCCGGGGAAATTCCAAAACTGGAATATAGAATTCACAAACCGGGATGGAAATCAGGAAATATGGCAGGTCAGCAATCATACGATGAAGATCAATCAGGACAAATATTGGATTCTCAGTCCCAAACGGTATTCCGCGAAGCAGGCGTTGGTACAGGAATTGATGGAGATTTCATTTGAGATAGCGGGAGAAGAAGTGAGACAGGAAGTGATCCTGGACATTTTGCCGGAGGAGGAAGCGGATTGCCTGGATATTTCTATTTCCTACTGGAATGGGAATCCCAAGCCGGAATTTTATGATGCCCTTTGGGAGGAATCCTGGTTTACGGCAAATACGGTTACTGCTAAGGATTATCTGGAATGTGATCTGTATGATTTCTATATAGATGTGTTTGCGTATGATTACAGGGTGGAAGCGCTGTCTAAGGAAGAACAGGAGCATCTGATGGACAGCTTTGAAGCTGTGGAACAAAGACTGCGGCAGACATATGGGGAAGATGCGGCTTACGAGATTTATTTTGATGAAGATCACGCCGTGGAGCAGAATGGATGATTCTGGCAGAGGGAATGAAAGTGAAGGACTCTAATGATGGTGAAAAAGAGGTATAGACAGCGAAAACCCGTTAACCTTCCGGCTAACGGGTTTTCGTCGTTGTTATAGTTATCTAAAGGAATGAGAGTAAAGTGTTCCGCCAGGTCACCCTGGCGTTTTACTTTATGAGGGGGGAGATAGTGATTGTTCATCAACTATCTGTCTTATAGTATAGGAGATAAATATGTCCAAAATATGTTAAAACTATAAAAGAAAAAGAAAAAATCTTAAGAACCACTTAAGAAGTCAGGAAGAAAACCTAAAACACGGGCATGGAGCAGGTGTGGCGAATATGAGAAACTAGAATATCCATGAATTCACCGGCGGTAGGTCTTCCCAACAGAGGGTGCAGAGCAATATCATGGAGAAGGCGGGTATTGCCCCGTTCCCAGCAGACACGGATTACTGTACGGATATCCCGCTCTACGCTGCAGCTGGAAGCGTGGAAGACTCTGGCAATCTCAGGATAAAGCAGTTTGCTGATACACAATAGATAGTCTTCATCTTTTAGACATAATTTAATTCCATAACATAAATATCGGTAGCCCCGATAAGTCGCATTGATACCAAGAGAACGAATAAGCAGTTCAATTTCCCGGTCATGCATAATGAACCCCTCCCATAGTTAGATTTACATTGAGAAATTTGAGACAATAGTATTATAAACGGAATCCGCGTTAATTCTTAGAATATCAACAATATAAGACTTAATTCGACAGATATCGACATCAAATGGGGCCGGGGGATTTTTAAAAATCCCCCGGCCCAAATTGAAAAAGCCCTGTCCCTTTTCAGAATATCTTAAGAATTTCCACGATTCTATCTTAAAAATTCCCTGCTATTCTTGTATAGTATAAGGGAGGTGAGAGAAATGGCAAAAATTTTAGTGTGCGATGATGACAAAGAGATCGTGGAAGCGATCGATATTTACTTGACGCAGGAAGGATACCAGGTATTCAAGGCGTATGACGGACAGGAAGCCTTAAGTGTGCTGAAAAAGGAGCCGGTGGACCTTTTGATCATAGATGTTATGATGCCGAGGCTTGACGGGATCCGGGCTACACTAAAGATCCGGGAGGAGAATAATATTCCGATCATCATCCTGTCTGCGAAATCGGAGGATGCGGACAAGATTCTGGGATTAAATGTTGGGGCGGATGATTATGTGACGAAGCCTTTTAATCCGCTGGAGCTGGTAGCCAGAGTCAAATCCCAGCTCCGCAGATATACCCAGCTTGGAAGTACGGTGCAGGGAACAGGAGAAACGGTCTATTCAGCGGGAGGGCTTTCCATCAATGATGACCTGAAAGAAGTCAGAGTAGACGGAGAGCTGGTGAAACTGACGCCGATCGAGTATAATATCCTGCTGCTTTTGGTCAAGAATCAGGGGAAGGTATTTTCTATTGACCAGATTTATGAAAGCATCTGGAACGAGGATGCGATTGGCGTAGATAATACGGTAGCAGTACATATCCGCCATATAAGGGAGAAAATTGAGATCAATCCCAAGGAGCCTCGATATCTGAAAGTGGTGTGGGGCGTGGGATATAAGGTGGAGAAGTTTTAGAAGGGAGTAGTTATGAAACAGCACTGGTATAAAACCAATCTGACAAAAATGGTTTTAATTATTTTGGAACATGTTCTGGTGGTCATCCTGGTGCTCAGCTTTTTGTGGCTGGTTTCTTATCCGGCGCTGAGGGAAGAGATTTTTGAGGGAAATCCGGCCAGAAAATATGAGGATTCCAGGGGATTTGCCTCACAGTTGGAAAGTAAGAGCGAGCAGGTGTTGAATGGCATCAGCGCATCTAACTTTTTTGAAACCAATGGCAGTCTGGATGAAGAGAAGATCATTGATATTGAAGAATGGTATAAGAACGGCGAAGCTCCGGGGAAAAATGTAAGCGGTCTGGCATACCGCCTTGGGGACTTGATAGAGTGGAGCAATGGAATGACCGCTTACGATGCAAATTCTTCCGACTATATGAATATGGAGAATATCGTTGTCTGTGAAAGACCGGCCGCCGATGGAAACGGGAAATTGTATCAATATTATACATATTCGGATTTTGAGTCAGCGATTCAGAACGGCGATTTGCAATTCGCGGCCGCGGTAGAAGCAGATGCTCAGGCAGGGCTTCTGCAGACACTCCAGGATGGATATGGCTATCAGGGGATGGAATCCTATGACGACAATGGGGAAGAATTGTCGAAAGAAATCTTGAATGCGCAGGGGGAGCAGGAGTATATTGATTATTGGAACTACGATGGTTTTCGTGTGGAGGAAAGGTTTGCGCCGATTGGGGGCGGCAGCATCCTGGATATCGTGAATCAGGATGCCCACTGGAATGGACGGCTGGAAGAGGCTTACGAGGAACTGCGGGCCTGTGTTGAGATGATCGGAGGGCAGTATTCGGAATACAATGCCTGGATGTCAGACTTGCAGGAAGGAGATACCAACTATGCGTATATTTACGTAGATCCGGCGAGTCAGGAAGTATATACCAATCGGGAAGAGTATCAGGATCTGGGAAGTCTGGAAACCAATTTGGAGACGTTAAAAGATACAGGAAAATATATTATCATCAGGCCTAAGCTGGCGGACTTTGATACCAATGTGGCGGAAGCGGATGCCTCCATCTGGCGGGATATGGTAAAATATTCCGGAACTAATGAAGAAGATTTTGTCTTTGCCGCAGCGGTGGATACATCCTATCCAATCCAGGACAGCTTCTATTCTGAGAATCGTCTGTACGAACAGTATGGTTCCAGCGCGCGTGAGATCGCTCTTATAGGATTGGCGGCGGGAATCCTGGCCATTGTGGGAGGTATTTGGCTGACTTTTGCGGCCGGAAGGAATAACAAAGACGAAGAACTCCATTTATGCTGGTTTGATCGGTGGAAAACAGAGATCGCGGGAGCTGTGGTCGTCTTACTGTGGTGTGTCCCATTTCTTTTTATCAACAGTGGTTATTTTTGGGTCGGAGATATATATTCTAATAGTTATGGGCAAACAACTAATTTAACCGAGGATATGCTGCCAGTTATGATCATGGGAGCTGTGACAGCGGCCATTTCCTGCAGCGCGTTTCTGATAGGTTATTTAAGCCTTGTCCGGAGGATCAAAGCAAGAAATTTGTGGAAAAACAGCATCCTTCGCTGGATTTGTTCCTTTATTTATCGGATCTTTTCCAATCTGCACTGTCTGTGGCGGAGGCTCATCATGTTTGGCGGGTTTGTGCTGATCCATTGGATCGCGATCCTGTGCTGGCCCAGCGGTTTCTGGGGAATACTTATGCTGGCGGCAGAAGGAGCGGCCCTGGTTTATCTTGTACATGAAGCTGTTGGAAGAGAAAAGATCAAAACCGGAATCATGAAAATCTCCGGCGGCGAAGTGGATTATAAGATTCCGACAGAAGAGTTGCGCAGAGAACAGAAGATTATCGGCGAGCAGATCAACTCCATTGGCGAGGGGCTGGATGCCGCTATGGAAGAACGGATGAAGAGTGAACGGCTGAAAACCGATCTGATCACAAATGTATCCCACGATATTAAGACGCCGTTGACTTCCATTATCAACTATGTAGATCTTTTGAAGAAAGAGAATTTTGAGGATCCTAAGATCCAGCGGTATCTGGAGATCCTGGAAAGCAAAGCGCAGAGATTAAAGACCTTGACAGAAGATGTAGTGGAAGCCTCAAAAGTAAGTTCAGGCAATATTTCATTGGAATATATGAATATTAATTTTGTGGAAATGATACAGCAGACCAGCGGCGAATTTGAAGAAAAATTCAAAGCCAGGAACCTGACAGAAGTGATGAATATTTCGGAGGAAGAAGCATATATCCGGGCCGATGGGAGGAGAACCTGGAGAATTCTGGAAAACATCTATAACAACGCCGCGAAATACGCAATGGAAGGCACACGCATTTACGCGGATATGAAGGTTATAGATAATCAGGTGACTTTCAGTTTGAAAAATATTTCTCAGCAGCAGCTCAATATCTCGGCAGATGAGCTGACCGAACGGTTTATCCGGGGAGATATCTCGAGAAGTACAGAAGGCAGCGGACTGGGGCTGTCCATCGCAAAAACCCTGACAGAGATGCAGGGAGGAAAATTTGAATTATATCTGGACGGAGATCTGTTCAAAGTGACGATTGTATTTCCGAGGGTTTAAAAGAGCAAATGGGGCCGGGGGATTTTTAAAAATCCCC
>CABPCP010000056.1 GCA_902406105.1 uncultured Mordavella sp. | reverse complement strand
ATTGCCACTTTTATTTTGACGTTTTTCAAAGTGGAAATAAACTTTTCACTTCAGCTACAAATTTATTGCCAGATTCATAAGCGGATTATACTCATATAACATTCTTGTAAATCCGTTCCCTTGGATCATTTGGCTGGCTTCTTTTCCTATTGACGTGGTATACAAAAGCGTTAAAAAGATAAACAGTATCCACACGATGATCAACGCTCCCGCGATTCCTATCGCGCCGCCTGCCAGCCGGTTGATCAAACCGAGCACCGGAAGATTCGCGACAATATCCAGCGCGAACACAATTGCCCGCAGTACCAGCGACACCAAAACAAACGTACCCAGGAACGCAATGATATTTATGATCAATTTCGCCAGAAAACTTCCCACATACTGGGCAAATGTCTGGACTCCCAGATCTTCATATATCTCATCGTTATTATTTTCTGTCAGAAGGTTTTTAAAAATCTCCGGCAAGTCTGCCGCTTCTATTGCCGCGATTTGAACATCTCTTGGAATATCCGCGCTTTCGATCATATCTTCTGTGGTCTCTGCGCTCTCTCCCGTCAGACCTTCCAGGAGACCGCTGGAAATCCCATATTCTGCCAGTTCATCCCCGCTGATATCTCCGTTTACAATGTCATCTACCGAAATACCATATTCTTCCAAAGTCTCTTCGCTGATCCCCGCGGCATCCAGCGCCCGCCTTACCGTATCTTCTGAAATCCCTTCTCCCTCCGTCTCTTCCGCCTGGGAAGTTACCGCTCCAGCCATTGTGGATAGCACTTGATCCTCAATCACCTCGTCCAAAGGAGTTTTATCTTCGATCAATCCCGCAACAAAAGGCGACGCAAAAAAGACGATCACCAGCGTCAGCAGCGTAGTCACCAAAGAAACCGCGATCCTTACAGCCCCTTTATACACACCCACCAGGATGCAGAGCAAGAAAATCAGTCCTACCGTCAATACAACCCAATTCATAGCTACTCCTTACTTTACAAGCCGTACGTCTTCCATACCGTTTGTATTCATCATAATGTATTTGTTTACGCCAGCAATGGGGAAAATTTCCAAGATATCATTTTCCGTCTCCCCCTCAAACTTCTTCACTCCGCTGCGCAGGAAAATACAGCATTGCCGCCCTTCATACATAATAACCTGATCCCCGGAGATCTTCACATTTCCGTAGTCGCCGGAAAAGTCTTCCGACATGACCTTTCTTCCGGAGGTATTGTAAAGGCACAGTTCATACCCTCCTTTTCCCTCGTTTTTCAGTATCAATCCAATATATTTTTCACTGTGAAAAACACTTTTGATCTCCTTATCCAAAGAAACCGTCGTCACCTCTTTGGGTTTTTCTTTCCCCTCAAACAAAGTGAAGCAGTTGTCACCTACCACCGCCGAGACCGAATCCGTCAAAAAAAAGCCTGATGCCAGCACTGTATTTTCATACTCTTTATAGCCCGCCTGATGATCTTTGCTGGCTTCTCCCGACTCTCCAAAATTGTAATACGCGACGGATGAAGTATAACTCCCCCCTTCCACGCTGAGATAAACGACCATCATCACTTCTCCATCGTCCGACAATGACACATCTACCGGGTATCCGGTTCCTGTAAATGAGGCCTGATGCTCTACCAGGATATTTCCCGCAGTGTCATAACAGATTACCTGCGGAGAGGCTTCATTTCTTAAAATAGCGCTTACAATCCCCTGCTTGGACACAGAGATCTTCTCAATGGGAAGCGTGGTCTGAATCTCCCCTTTCAGTCCGTCTTCCTGGAACACAAGGATATCATTGCCTCCTTTGTCCGCAACTGCCGCTGTTGTTCCATTTATATCCACAAATGGCGTACTAAGCTGGCAGGGCTGATTCCACTGCTCCTGGCCTTTGGTATTCAAATAGGAAATCCCATCGCGGCTGTATTTGATGACGCCTTGGGCGAACTCTTTATAACTGCTGTCCGCCGCCCCATCTATTTTATAGGTTTCCTCCACTCTCACCGAACTATATGTCTGAAGATGGATTACCAGGAAAACAGCGGCTGCCGCCGCCAAAACGGATCCTGCTATTATAAAAATCTTCCTGCGTTTTTTCTTCTTATTCTGTTTTGTCTGTTCTTCCAGTTCTTCCATGGCTTGTCCAAAAGCCGTCTCCCCTCCAGACTGCCGCGGCAGTTTCTCCCCTTCAGATTCCCTGACGATATGCAGATTTCTGTTTCTTTTGTTTGCCATTTAAATCCCCTTTTAATTTTCGTCATTTGTGTACAGTATATCACATTTCCCACTATGGTAATAGAAGTTTTTGGCCGATATAGATGAGATTCCCGTCTGAAAGGCCGTTCATCTTGCAGATTGCTTCTACATGGCTGGCATCACCATAAATCTTTACGCTGATACTGTCAAGAGTGTCGCCTTTCTCAACGGTATAGAAATCTTCTTCGCTGAGTCCTGCCTCCGCCTCCTCCTGCGAAACGACTTCTTCTGCCGCTTCTTCCCTCTCCAGACCGCTTCCATCGGCGCTTTCCGGCTCTTCTGCCGTTTCGCTTTTCTCCGCCTCCCCATCTACCGACTGAGACAGGGTTTCTATCGATTGCTGTACTGCTTCCATTTTGTCAAAATTATTAATGGCTGAGATACCAATCGCAAGTACGATCACCACCAGAAGTACGCTCATTACATAGACAAACCGTGAATTCTGCCGGCTTTCCCTATATTCCATCTGTTCCTTTACGGCACTACGAAAATTCTTTGCAGCTCGATCCTCAACCACTTCACTGGGTGTAACGCCAATCTTTTTTCTCGTACTGATCATATAATTCTGCATGGCAGGATTTTTTTCATAATAAATATAATGCCCGCCCATCTGCATTAATTCTCCATACTTATAAGCGTAAAACAGCTCGTCCTCCTCCATGGCATCCTTCCATACAAAAACGGTATTTTCCCTGCCAAATGTTTTTCCATGTATCTTATTCACTCCCCGGTTCAGTCCCATAGGATGTCCGGTCTCTACCAGGCACCATCCCACGATATCTAATTCTGGAAAGAATTCCTTCCGATCCGCCTCTGCCTGTTCCCAGACATCTTTCTCGATCAGGATATCTGTACCTTTAATCTTGATTTCTTTTATCCGTATTGCCCCAGATATGTATACGACATCCTGTTCTTCCAGCTTTTGTATTTCTCCTGTAAAGACCGCCCCAACCGGCATGTCCATCGCTTTTGTCCGCAGTTGGTTCAGATAGGTGTCCACATAGTCTTCCACATATATCTTAGGCTCATCGCAAACATTCCCTATCTGCCTGACATTTTTCGGAAATTGTCTTTCCATATACTCTCACCTCATTTACATAATTTCAGCCGCGTCCTTAAGGACTGCAGCTATTTTGCATATGATAGCATATAGATTCTGCGTATTTTAGCAATCGGTGGGACTTGTCCGCCGAAATTTCCGGCAGGTTTTTTTCTGCTTCGACGGGTTGCCCCAAGACTTCCAGAAAAGTTTGGCCAGAACCGTCGGTCCACGTAAAAAGACGAGACCTTTCACTCGGTCTCGCCCCTTCTTACTATTAATCTGCCGTCTTCTCTTTCCACTTCAAAAACAAGCGGATGTTCTTTCCCCCACACCGGGTCATGGTCTGCCTTTTCCTTCCATTCTCCGTATGCACGCAGAAAACCTTCATGAACGGCTTCCTCTGCTTTCTTCCTAGCCCGCACCGCCTCTTCGAAGAGGATATATGTTCCGACATAGTATTTTCTGCCTTTAAAGCCGATGTCTACCCGATATTTGCCGGATTTGGTCTTAAATACGCCGCGAAATCCGCTGAGATTGTCTTTTCGATGCTTACGTTTTTCCAGGATTTCCAAACAAGTTCCATCTACACAATGGAGCTTCTGCGCAATCCTCTGCTGACACTCCCGCTTTAGACAGCCGCAGCTTCTGCTGATGCCCTGGACCAGATTATTCTCCGACACTTCTGCTTCCTCCCCGCAGTCACACCTGCAGCGCCAATAAACACACCCTCTCTGATCCCGCCGCTTTAACGGATAAAGAGCTGTCAGTCTCCCGAAACGGACGCCTTCCAGCTCTTTGTATCTATTTCCCATCTTCCTTGTTCCTGCGCCTGCTCCATCCCGCGGTCAAGATAAGAGCCATAGAAACCTGCCCCAGCGTACACCATAGCAAGACTTCTGCCTGGTCGCCTGTCTTTACATTTCCGGCTTGATTTTGGGTTCCGGCATCCGCATTGTTTCCCGTCTCTCTTCCCAGATAGGCATGTTGGAAACTGATTTCATCCAGCTTATTTCCAGATTCATCTTTTACCACGATCTGTGGAATCAGACTGCCATCGGGCCCGTTCTTCACATAGAATAGAAGCTGATATACACTGCTGTCACAGGTAAACCCTTCCCCTTTCTGCCCATCTGCCAAACAGATTTCATATCTATAAACTCCTCCGTGTGTAAACACGAAAGATCCCGCCTCTTTTGTCTCATTTCCTGTTAATTCCAAAAAGTACACCCCATCCTGCGCCTCATCCGGAAGCGGAGAATTCTTATCCTGGGCCGCCACCTGGTAGCAGAAGGTCTGGTCCAGGTGATCCGGGACTTCTCCCGTCGTCTCAAATACCTGCTTGACCGGAACCGATACCGATACTTCCCAAGCCGCCTGGGCATGGCCCGCGGGAAACACCAACAGACAGGCCAGGAGCAGAAACATACTCTTTCCTTTTCTAATTATTTTTCCCATTTTCTCTTTCCCCTCCGTAAATGCTTTTGTTTCTTCTTATTTTTGCAGACCACTGCCGCTAGGCACAGGCACAACAGCAGGAGCAGCAGAAACAGAAGGTTTAAAACTCCTTCTTTTTCACTTCCGCTCTTCTTTACGTCTTTATTCGCGCCCGTCTCCTGAAACGTATCTGAGAACATCTCTTCACAAAGTTTCGCGGCCAAAACAATCCGTCCATTCGTACTGTCCGAAGAACAAGTAGACAAAAGCACGATCCTATCATCTGCAGAAATCTGGATCTGTCTATACTGGACCGCTCTTTCCTGAAGACGGTCCAGATATTTCCGCTTTAACTCCCTTGTTCCCGGATCTGTCTGATAGAGGCTGCTATCATAGGCGTCCGCCTGCAGCGCCGCAAAAAATTCCAGGCCGTAGTCCTGTCCTTCCGCATGCAGATTTCCATATCTGTGGCTTTCAAAGTACTCCTTTTCCACAAATGAATCCAGCTCTCCAAACATTGTGTCTTCTGCCATATGATGGCCGTATAGAATACTGACATGATCCGAAAAGTCCGTCCGGTTCCGGTAGTCTAAGAAAATACTCCCTGACAGAGAATAGTCCCCTTTCGCGTCTGTATTGGCATACTTGGAATTATTTTCCCCTTGGGCTATCGGATAATCGATGTGGGTCCCATAGACCGTCAGCCACCCAAATACTTCCGGGTTAATGGCTCTTAGCTCTTCAAAAGATCCTGTACCATCTGCCGCAGGCTTATACGTCTCGTAGATTTCTTCCGAGGCTGCTTCATATACATTCCTGGAATCCCAGAAAACATAACCCCCATACGCGGTAAAGGACAGAAAAAGGGACAGCACCAGGCAGCTTACGGCGGCATCTGCCGCCCGGACTGCCTTCACTGCTATTGAGGGAACGCTATGATTACTTCTCGCCAAAAGCCTTTATCTTCTGCCAGCTCTTTTTACTGCCGCAAGCGCCGCGAACGCCAGAACCGCCGCCGCAAGCAGGGCCAGGAACGGAGCCGCGTTCAAAAAGATTCCCGTGATAGAAATATCCTGATAGGCATTGGTAAAGTCCGCGCTGTTCGCTCCTTCGCCTGCCAGGTTTGTCTTTCCCTGGTCCGCAGTAGACAAGGACGCATCTTCTGCCGCTGTTTTCTGCGCTCCCTGTACGCCATTTTCTGTTACCACTACACTTGGGGTATACCCATCTGCTTCTCCCGTCTCAGTCACTACATACCGGGTTCCTGCCGGAATATCACCAAACACAAGGCTCTCGCCATCATGAAGCCGGAAGGTTGTCGGCTGACCCGCCTTGCAGCTTATAGTCTCGCCGCCAATCGTTCCCTCGAATGTATCTGTTCCAGATACCGGATCTGCGGTAAAGGTAATAGTAAAGCTGAAGTCTTTCGTCTTATCCGCAAGATCTCCGGTTACCGCTTTGCTGATGGTAAGGTCTGCCCCCTTCTCATTCACATAACTGTTGACAAACTCGACCGCAGGAACTTTTGCGCCGTCTTTCTCCGCTGTGACCGTCTCCACATATACTCCATTTTCGCCGTTTACTACATATACATTCAGATCATAAGAGGACGTATCATAAGTCACGCCTGCCGCGCTTCCAGTCGTCTCTGTTACTGTATACTCATACAGGCCGGCATGGGTAAATGTGCCAAAATTAATGGCCGATGTTTTTGTGATATGGTATGTACCATCGCCCTGCAATTCTCCCAGCGCATCCGCAGATGTGTAAGAGATATCAGCTATGCTTGGTCTTGTGCTGTCTCCCGCCGTCTGGCTGATATTAAATTCAAACGTAAGATTCGGAATCGCCGTCCCCTCCGGCACTTTCAGTGTCTTTGTCACCGAAACCTCCGCCGGATTCTCTTCTGTTCCCTCCCCAGCCGTTGTCTCTTTTGCAAATGCAGTGGCGCCAAGGCACATGCTCATGGTCATTACCCCTGCCAACAATAAGGCTTTTAATCTTTTCTTCCCGATCATATCCTCATTTCCTCCTTCTATGATTTCTTTTAGGATGATCTATATAAACCGCAGGATTGTAATCCGCGTTTATATCTTCTTCGAACGGAAATCTCTTCCTCGCTCTGTCAATATTTCTCAGATTCCTCTGTGCCTCAGGACTGTGATGACCCCGCCCTTGATCTCTCCCTCGTCAATGGGGCCATAGAGGCGGCTGTCCTTTGCGTTCTCCCGTCCATCCCCCAGAACAAACACTTCCCCCGCTTTAAGCGTTACCGGAAAAGAAATTCCTTCTTTATAAGGAAGCGTTTCTTCGTAAATCTCTGACTCTTGCTGCAGATAGCCATTGACAGACAGTCCTTCTTCTGTAATATCTACCGTATCTCCTTCCATAGCCACGATACGCAGGAGCCTTGTCTTTCCTTCCCATTGAAAGACCACTACGTCTCCCGTATGGTACTCCCTCTGCAGCCGATAGAAGATCACCAAGTCTCCGTCCTTGACAGCCGGAGACATATCCTCTCCTTCACACCGGGCGATTCCAAGGATCAGGCCAAACAGCGCGGACAGGATCAAAGCGATCAGCAATAGCTTGATCAAGAGGAGCAGTCCTTCAAACCCCGCTCCTCTTCGTTTCCCCTTCTCCTGTTCCATGACTATCGCCGCCTTCTTCTAAGGAACAGCGTACTCATACCTGCCAAGAGCAGAACTCCTGCGCCGGCCGCCGCCGCTTTCACACCGGAATCTTCAAGTCCCGTCACCGGAATCTTTCCTTTGTGATTTTCTACTGCCGCGGACATGTCTTGTGTCAATGTGCCCGCCGCGCTGTCTTTCTCCTCTCCGTCATATTTCACGGTGTATCCCGCGGAAGATGTCTCATCTTCCCGCACCGTATAGGATGCGTTAAGCGGCAGATTTTGGATCGTGATCGTCTGTCCATGTTTCAAGGTAATACTGGCTTCGCCATTTTCAAATCGGATCGTTCCGTCCTCCGGGACCGTCACTCCTTCCGCTCCATCTAGAATTCCTCCTGTGTAGGAATAACTTCCAGTAAGTCCTGTTCCGCCGGATGTCATGGTAATATCGATAGTAAATGCCGCGGTCTTATCTCCCATCTCTCCTGTCACTTCTTTACTGACCGTAAGTGACGGAAGCTTGGTATTGGTGATTGTAAAACCATTTTCCTGATCCCCGGAAACAGTGGATTCATACCCATCCGGCACATTTGCTTCTCTCACAGAATACTCATGATTTTTCGCCAAGTCCTCAAATTCCGCCTGCCAGTCGTTTGCGCCGCTTAATGTCAGTATTTTCCCGTCTACTTCTTTTCCATCCCGCAGAAGCTGGACGGTAACGGAAGGAAGCGCCGCTCCAGTATCTACGTTCTCCCACTTCTTTTCTACAGAAACGCTCATTGTGGACACCTGGACTACTGGGCTTTCATCATAAGGTACCGTCTGGGAATCTGCTCCCTGGGAGCCGTAAGTATAGGTCAGTGTTGCCGCCGTATTGGAATAGAATCCCGCTTGTCCAGAGCTGGTAGTATTTCCAGGAGCATCACTATTCTCACTTCCCGTATGCGGATATCCACTCTCCGCATAAACATCATAGGCTGCCTGGGCAGGCTCTACATGAAAGCTGACGGAATACGTCCATCCCTGCTCCAGCACATAATCTTCCGGAAACTCCGCCGTCACAGTCCGTGTGTCTTTGTCGTAGGAAACCCGGATATCCACGTCAGAGATATCCTGCGTTTGTCCATTTTCATTTACCGCTGTTGCGGTATAGGCCGCCTGCTCCAAGGAATCTCCCGGAAGTTTTACATAATCTGACAAAGTATCTGTGATGGTAATATCACGGCAGGTGTAATTGATGATATCGGCTGTGATCTCTTCAAAAGCTTTTGCCAGATCGTCAGCTTCCGCGGCAGAATAGAACTGCTTCTTCTCCGCATCGGAGGCATTCACCAAACTCTTCATAAAACTTTGATTGCTGTCTTTTGAAATCCCGATGGTATAGAACCCTCCCAAGCCTTGGATCGCTTTTACCTGATCCACCGCATGCCGCGCGGCTGTAGCGTCATAATTGCCTCCATTCCCCTGTGTATATCCATAATCATTAGGATAGTTACTATCAGGTGTGTAATAAAACGTCGGATCTCCATCTGACAGAAAAATCACAAATTTCTGCGCTTCTTCTCTTGCGCTTTCCAAGACATTCGCCCCTTGGTAAAGTCCTGCCTCACAATTTGTGCCGCCATTTGCGCTGATTCCATTTACTGTATTGTCAATCTGGTTTTTGGATGAAGTCCATCCCCGCAGAGTAGATGCATCGTCATAAGCAGCTCCTGTCCATCCCACAAGAGGAAGGCGCCAATCTTCCGATCCACTATAGGCGACCACCGCCATCCGCGCATCAATACCTTCGTTATTTAATATGGCATCGGTCAGTCCGCCTTCTTCTGTAACAACTTCCTGAAGTTTCTCCAGCCTGCTGGTTCTTCTCTCGTAATCTTCATCCATACTGCCCGACCGGTCCACGATCAGCAATACATCTACTTTGGGTTTCTCCCCTGTGATCGTCTCCGCCTGGCCTGTTACATTCAAGGTCAGGGTATAGCTGTCGTTTCCGTTATATTTAATATATTTCTGGTGCTGCGGCGTGCGCGCTTCATTGCCGCTTGACAGAGAGACTCTCTTTGAGGCTGAGGAAGCGTTTGTCTCCTGCTGGCTCTGGTCGGTTTCGCCGCGGTCTTCCTGCCCTGTTTCTCCAGTCTGGCTCTGCTGGTCGTCTTTCTCCTCGTTTCCATTCTGGCCCGTCTCCCCCATCTGGCCATCGGAATCCGCCGCTTCGCCCTGTTGGTCACTCTGGCCGCTTCCGCCCGACTGTTCCTCCTCTCCTGTCTTCTCTGTTTGATCAGATGCATCCGCCTCTCCAGAAGCATTTCCGTTTTCATCCTGGCTGCCCTGTTCCTCTGATACGCCCGAGGAGACCTGATTATTTTCTCCTGCCGCAAACACCGTACTGACGCCCGCGGTCAGCACCAGCATAAGAGCCAGGGCTAAGGCTGCTCCCCTCGAAAAGATTGAGGGCTTTCTTCTTTTTCCGCCCATCGTTTACTCCTCCCTTTTACATCATAATGTTAGTTTTGTTGCGTACTGCGGGAAGCTTTTGCTATAAAAGACGGCTTTATCCGTGAAGACCGAAGAAAAGGCTGATTTCAGCCCGGAAACGACTCGATGACATCTGGCAGCCCTTCTTTCTCCTCTGTCAGATGTAGTTGGCATGTAAAAAAAGCCATGAAAAGAGACCCAACATTCCTTGGATCTGGTTGTATAACTGATGAAGTCTATATAAGTATCTTGGGATTAATGCTTGACTTTTTCGAAATAATGATGCATGATAGATAAAGAGTAATATTTTTCATATTTATGTAATTTTCAGCAACATAACTAACATTATGTTGTATTTTTTTGTCCGATCAAATCCAGTCTGCTGATAGATTTTCTCCACTCTTCCAGACTGCCGATGGTATAGATCCTGGTTACTTCAATACTGCTGTGCCCCAAGACATCTGCCAATTGAACCAGATTTCTTGTAATCTGATAGAAGGTCCTGGCAAACAGATGGCGTAAATTATGAGGGAAAATTCTGGCCGGATCAATTCCCGTTTCCACGGCAAGCCCCTTCATCGCCCGCCAGATTGCGGTACGATCCACCGGCCTTCCCGTCCGTCCACGGAATACAGGTCCGGATCTATAACCTTTCTCCCGCGCAAAGCGCAGCAGCCGTTTCTGCATTTTCCCAGGCAGTATTACAATCCTTTCTTTGCCTTTATTCCAGACGATAATCTTTCCTGTTCTGATATTAGATATGGTAAAAAATCTTAATTCACTCACCCGGATCCCGGTGGAGCAGATTGTTTCCATGATCAGAGCCAGTTCTTCTTTCCCCCGCCTCCGAGCCGCTCCCAGCAGCTTGAAATACTCCTGCCGCGAAAGAAATTTTTCTTCATTTTGATAGAGCTGGCGCTGAATTTTTAAACGCCGCACCTTCAACTCTTCCAGACCAAGCGCCGCAAAGAACTGATTCAGCGCCGCCAGCATAGAATTTGCGCTGGTCCCCTTATAATGTTCAGTCAGGTATTGTCTGTACTGTCGAATCCGGTATTTATCTACGACCCTGTCCCGGCCTAGATAGTGATAGAATTTTCGTACATCCGACAGATATTTTCTGATGGTCGCTTCCGCGCTTTCCTTTTCTCTTAAGTACTCCTGAAACCTTTCCAGAAATGTTTCATCGAGTCTGACGGTCAAGGTTGATTTTTTCTGATCCATTTTCAATCCCTCCATATCTTTCTAAATATCCTTAGTTTTCGCGTTAGATATGGAAATCATACCTCTTTAGGATTGCTTTTTTCAACAAAAGAACGGCCTCCATAGGAGACCGTCCGACTTATTCTCTCGTCTAATATCGACTTATTTTACAAATGCTTTTACTTTCTCATAAATACTGTCCGCGTCCAGGCCATATTTCTTGATCAGCTCTGCTGCCGGGCCAGATTCGCCGTACACATCGTTGATTCCGATCTTCATCACTTTTGCCGGTGCTTTCTCTGCCACCACATCGCAGACCGCGCTTCCCAGACCGCCGATGATAGAGTGCTCTTCTACCGTCACGATCTTGCCGCACTTTGCCGCTGCCGCGATCACCGCTTCTTCATCCAAAGGTTTAATGGTATGCATATTGATAACCTCCGCGCTGATGCCGTCTGCCGCCAGCTTTTCTGCCGCCGCCAGGGATTCCGATACCGGAAGGCCCGTAGCGATGATGGTCACATCTGTTCCTTCCCGCAGGGTCACCGCCTTGCCGATCTCAAATTTATAATCTGGATTATCATTGATCACCGGAACCGCCGCCCGTCCAAACCGGAGGTACACCGGACCAACATGCTCGTAAGCCGCTTCTACCGCAGCCTTTGCTTCCACATCATCGGAAGGATTGATCACAACCATTCCCGGAATCGTGCGCATGAGAGCGATGTCCTCATTACACTGATGGGTAGCCCCATCTTCTCCTACAGAGATACTTGCGTGGGTCGCTCCGATCTTTACATTTAATTTGGGATAGCCGACAGAGTTGCGGATCTGCTCAAAGGCACGCCCTGCCGCAAACATAGCGAAAGAGCTTGCGAACGGAACTTTGCCGGTGGTCGCGATTCCCGCCGCCACGCCAAGCATATTGCACTCCGCGATTCCGCAGTCGATATGCCGCTCCGGAAACGCCTTCTTAAATGTGCCTGTCTTTGTAGCCGCCGCCAGGTCCGCATCCAGAACCACTACATCCTCATGTTTTTTCCCTAATTCTACTAAAGCATTACCGTAGCTTTCTCTTGTCGCGATCTTCTTTACTTCTGACATAATGCTTCACCTACTTTCTCCAAATCTTCCATTGCGGTCTTATACTGTTCATCATTTGGCGCGGCTCCATGCCAGGAAGCCTGATTCTCCATAAAGGATACGCCCTTTCCTTTCACCGTTTTCGCGATGATCGCCGTCGGCTGGCCTTTGGTCTGCCTTGCCTCTTTGAAGGCTGCGTCTATGGCCTCAAAATCATGTCCGTCAATGTTGATCACATGGAAATTAAATGCCTCGAATTTCTTATCGATCGGATACGGGGAGTTCACTTCGTCGATGGGTCCATCGATCTGCAGGTTGTTATTGTCCACGATCACTACCAGGTTGTCCAATTTCCTGTGTCCTGCCAGCATAGCCGCTTCCCATACCTGACCTTCCTGGATCTCACCGTCTCCCACCAGAGTATATACTCGGTAAGCATCACCAGAAAGTTTAGCGGAGATAGCCATTCCTACTGCCGCGGAGATCCCCTGTCCCAAGGATCCGCTGGACATATCCACACCAGGAATGTGCTTCATATCCGGATGGCCCTGCAGATAGGAGCCAACCTTCCGAAGGGTCTTCAGATCCTCTACCGGGAAGAATCCCCTATTGGCCAGGGTCGCATAATATCCCGGCGCTGTGTGCCCCTTGGAAAGAACGAACCGGTCACGGTCTGGTTTCTTTGGATCCTTTGGATCAATATTCATTTCTTCAAAATACAGATATGTATAAATATCCGCCGCGGACAATGAGCCGCCCGGATGTCCTGATTTTGCGCTGTAAACTGCTGTGACAGCGCCCTTGCGGACTTCATTTGCCATCTTCATCAATTCTAATTTGTTCATAGTGTTCCTCCTGAAATACTTATTCTCCAAATACCGCTTTGTAATCTGCCTGGAATTTCTCAATCCCGATGTCTGTCAACGGATGTTTCACCATCTTCTCGATCACCGCGTATGGAACTGTAGCGATATCTGCTCCTGCCAGCGCACAGTCGGTCACATGCATAGGATGGCGGATACTTGCCGCAATAATCTCTGTTTCGATTCCGGCAACCGCGAAAATCTCCGCGATCTCTGCGATCAGATCTGTTCCTCTGACAGAAATATCATCCAGACGTCCCAGGAACGGAGAAACATACGCCGCTCCCGCCCTCGCTGCCAGCAGCGCCTGATTTGCCGTAAATATCAAGGTCACATTGGTCTTGATCCCTTCCTTAGACAGCTGATGGCAGGCTTTCAGCCCTTCTGCTGTCATTGGGATTTTAACAACCATATTCGGATGAATCTTAGCGATCTCCCTGCCTTCCTTGATCATTCCTTCCGCATCTGTAGTCGTGGCTTTTACTTCGCCGCTGATCGGCCCATCCACGATAGAAGCGATTTCCGCGATCACTTCCTCAAATACTCTTCCCTCTTTTGCGATCAGAGAGGGATTCGTCGTCACGCCGCAGATGACACCCATATCGTTCGCCTTTTTGATGTCTTCCACCTTGGCTGTGTCGATGAAAAATTTCATGTTTCGTTCCTCCTTTGATTTGTTGATACTTCTTATTAGCATTTTTCTGATTCTCGTATACTAAAATTATATCTCAAAATCCTGGAAACGGTCAATAGCGCCCTGCTTTTATTAATAATTTTCACAACTCATAAATTCAAATTATTAATCCTCCTAACGAAACATTTTCCTAGACTTTACTTTTTATTAAATCTTTTTTCTTTATTTTTCTTTACTTGCTTTCTTCTAGTCTTCAAAAAGGCAAAATTATTAATAATAATTGTTTCAAATACATTAATTTTATTTTTTCTTTCGTCTTCTTGGGTAGGAAGTGGTACCCCGCACGATCAATTTAGGCTCATATTCTACGTGATAGGTGCTGATCGGTTCAATATCGGAATATTTCGCGTTATGGGAGGCAATTTTCTTCATGATGATATCACAGGCATCTCTGCCCTTAAAGATTACAAAATGTTCGATCGTAGTTAAGGATACTTTATGCATTCGGGCAAACAGCGTATTGTCACATCCCATCACCGAGATATCGCCCGGCACTTTTAATTTTGCTTCTTGCAGCGCATCCAGAATTCCAAAAGCAATCATATCGTTCAGCCCCACGATCGCTGTAATATCCTTAGCTTCTTCCAGGAGTTCTTTCGTCAATTCATAGCCAATCTTATATTCAGAGTCGATATGTGCGATATTCTGGTCCATTTCTTCTTTGGCCGCCTTGATGATCACTTGATCTTTTAGTCCCGCCTCTCCAAATTCTTTCAGGAAGCCCTCCACCCGCTTGGAGCGCTGTTTCTGACGGGTGGTAAGCGGAGGCGCCACATAGGCCACCCGCCTATGCCCCAATTCCAGCAGATGTCTTGCCATCAGCCGCCCCAGCTTGGAATTATCCAACTCTACCGCATCTACATCCAGCTTCTCGTTTTGGTTGTTTACCACCGCCACAGGGATATGCTCGGCCAGTTCCCGCACCATACCCATGAAGCAGTGACTGGGATTGCAGGTATAGATGATCCCCAAAGGGCGCAGAGACCACATCAATTTCAAATACCATTCTTCCATCTTCAAATCTCTCTGGGTATTGCAGACAAACAGGCCAAATCCCTGCTCCTTCGCCCGTGATTCAATCCCCTGCAGAAGCATGACATAATAAGGGTTTGTCAGATTAGAACAAAAAACCACCAACAGCTTTTCCTTCTTACTCTCCTTTCGGGTCTTTCGTTTCTGCGGGACATATCCCAGTTCCTTGGCCGCGGCCTCTACCCTTTCAATGGTATCTTTTGAAAACGAAACGTTATACTTCCGGTTCAGAATCATAGACACCGTAGATTGAGAGACGCCGGCCGCTTTGGCAATATCTGTAGATGTAACTTTCTTCTTGTTCATACTGTTCCTTTCGTTGGGGCCGGGGGATTTTTAAAAATCCCCCGGCCCCGATTGAAAATGCCCTGTCCCTTTTTAAAGTTCTGTCCGCCCTTCCAACGCCCGGAGCAGGGTTACTTCATCAATATACTCCAAATCCCCGCCTACCGGCACGCCGCTTGCGATCCTGCTGACTTTGATCCCTGTAGGCTTGATCAGTTTGCTGATATACATTGCGGTTGTCTCTCCCTCAAGACTGGAGTTTGTGGCAATGATGACTTCCTCCACCTCTCCTTCCAAACGGGTGATCAGTTCTTTTAGCCGGATATCTTCCGGTCCGATGCCCAGCATCGGAGAAATCGCCCCGTGAAGCACATGGTAAACGCCTTCATATCTTCCGGTCTTCTCATAGGCCGCAAGATCTCTTGTATTTTCCACTACCATAATTGTCTTATGATCTCTGGCCGGATTACTGCAGATCGGGCAGATCTCCTGGTCTGTCAATGTGCAGCACTCTTTGCAGTATCTCACATTCTCCCTTGCTTCTACCATAGTGTCCGCCAGACGTTTGACATCCTCTTTTGGCATGTGTATCAAGTGAAAAGCCAGCCTTGCCGCTGACTTTGTTCCAATTCCGGGAAGACACGAAAGTTCTTCGATCAATTTCCCAATCTGGCTGCTATAATATTCCATGCTTATCCGCTCCCGCTAAAACAATCCCGGCATTCCGCCGCCCATGCCGCCGGTGAATTTGGACATCGCTGAGGCGGATTCTGCCTCTACTTTTTCTAGCGCTTCATTGACCGCTGCCACGATCATATCCTCCAGCATTTCCACATCATCTGGATCTACCGCTTCTTCCGCCAGCTTTACTTTCAAGATTTTTCTTGCCCCAGAGACTGTTACCTCTACCGCTCCGCCGCCAGCGGCAGCCGTAAATTCTTTTGTCTCCATTTCCTTTGCCTGCTCTTCCATCTGGCGCTGCATTTTCTGCGCCTGCTTCATTAGATTTGCCATGTTTCCCGGCATTCCGCCGCCTGGGAATCCTCCTCTTTTTGCCATGTTTAATCTCCCTTCTATTTCTGATACCGGCGGAATCCTTATTCGTCTTCCACCGTGATTTCCATATTGATCAAGCTTTCAAGATCTATAAAATGATCTTCAAACCGCCTGCCTTCTTCCAGGCAGCGGATTTCCACCTGAATCTCTTTGCCTGTTTTCTCCGCGATCAGGTGCTCGATTTCCTCTTTATGTTCCTGACTGCCAACCACACTGGCGCTCAGCTCATCGGGGAGAACGATCAAAAGCCGATTCCCTTCCCCGGCGCTCAGCCGCGCCTGCTTCAAATATGTTCGCAGCATTGGCGAGGCAGCATTTAGGAAACCGCGGAAGTCTTTCGCCACTGCTTTTACGTCTTCGTTTAATGCCTTGGGAAGCTGGGGTTTCGCTGCCTGTGTCTTTCCCGCCGGAAGTCCGTCCGACTCTTCCGATAAATACCCGCCAGCTGCCTGGTCTTGACGTGCCGGCCGCAGCATTACTCCTTCCTCCAACTGCTTCTCCACCGCCCGAATCCGGTCCAGAAGCGCATCCTGCCGGGTTTCCATAGCTGGTCTGCACAGTTTGATCAGCGCTACCTCCAGCAGCACCCGTTTCTGAGCCGCATACCTTAACTGGCCCGTCAGATCGGAAAAAACCCGGATATAATGGAGCAGGGTATCCATATCTACCATATCCGCCTCTTCTTTTAAGCGGGCTAGGTTTTCTGTTGACATATCCAGCACATCTTCCATTTCATCGGAACTGCTTACCAGCAAAAGATTTCTGAGATACCAGGTGAAATCCGCGGAAAGCTGAGAAATATCCCGCCCTTGCATCACCAATTCATCCACTGTCTCCACAACCTTTTGCACATCCATATCCAGCAGCTGCCGCAGCAGCCGGCTGAACACTTCCGTATCTACTGCCCCCAGCACTTCCAGTACATGGTCATAAGTAAGGGTTTCTCCGATATAAAATGCCGCGCACTGATCCAGAAGACTCAGGGCGTCTCGCATAGAGCCGTCCGCCATCCGAGCCAGATAGCGGACCGCCTTATCTTCGACATCCCACTGCTCTTTGTCGATCAATTCTCTCAGCCTATCGGCAATAGTATCAATGGAAATCCGTTTAAAATCATACCGCTGGCACCGGCTTAAGATGGTGACCGGGATTTTGTTAGACTCTGTGGTGGCCAGGATAAAGATTACATATTCCGGCGGCTCCTCCAGCGTCTTAAGAAGCGCGTTAAACGCCCCTATGGAAAGCATATGCACTTCGTCAATGATATAAACTTTATACCTGCCTTCGGTCGGCCGGTAAGCCACTTCTTCCCGGATCTCCCGGATATTATCCACGCCATTATTGGAAGCCGCGTCAATCTCGATCACATTCATGGATGTTCCCGCGGCAATACTTCGGCATGTCTCGCACTCTCCGCAGGGACTCCCATCCACAGGATGTTCACAATTCACCGCTTTCGCGAATATCTTGGCCACCGTTGTTTTCCCTGTTCCGCGGGTTCCGCAGAAGAGATACGCATGTCCGATACGGTCTGACTTGATTTGATTCTTTAAAGTCTTAACAATGGCATCCTGCCCTTTTACGTCTGCAAATTCATCCGGCCTAAATTTCCGGTACAAGGCCATGTATGACATTTTCTACACTCCCGTTCTATGCTCTATTCATCCCCAAAGCTGATTCCTGTCAGCTTTGCTTCCTTTATGATTTCGGAATCAGGATCTACATATTTTAATTTTCCTGCCACCTCCGAAAGGGGAACACGGATGATCTTATTATTTGATACTCCAACCATGCAGCCAAAATCGCCTTCTAAGATCGCTTCCGCCGCGGCCGCTCCAAGTCTTGTAGCCAGCACCCGGTCATAAGGACACGGAGAACCGCCCCTCTGGGTATGTCCCGGCACGGTGATCCGAACTTCCTGATCCGTTTTCTTTTGCACTCTTTCTGCCAATTCATACGCGACAGACGGATATTTCTCTTTTTCCTTCTTTGCTTTCAACTCTTTCTTGGAAAGCTTCGCATCCTTTTTAGAAATAGCTCCTTCCGCCACCGCGATAATAGTAAACCGCTTGCCTGCCGCTTTTCTGCGGTTGATCGCATCCGCGATCACATCGATGTCATATGGAATCTCTGGAAGCAGAATGATATCCGCGCCTCCGGCAATTCCCGCGTGGAGCGTAACCCATCCTACTTTGTGGCCCATAACCTCGATGATAAACACACGGCTGTGAGAAGTAGCCGTAGTATGGATTCGGTCGATGGTATCCGTCGCAATATCCACCGCGCTCTGGAATCCAAAAGTCATATCCGTTCCCCACAGATCATTGTCAATCGTCTTTGGAAGAGTGATCACATTCAGTCCCTCTTCGCGAAGAAGATTCGCCGTCTTATGAGTCCCATTTCCGCCTAAGACCACCAGACAGTCCAGGTTCAGCTTGTGGTAAGTATGCTTCATAGCTTCCACCTTGTCCAAGCCATTTTCATCCGGTACTCTCATCAATTTGAAAGGCTGCCGAGAAGTTCCAAGAATCGTTCCTCCCAATGTAAGAATCCCCGAAAAATCCTTTGACGTAAGCATTTTGAAATTCGAATATATCAAGCCCTTATAACCTTCCTGAAAGCCATAGATCTCCACATCATCACGTCTGGAACAAAGCCCTTTCACAACGCCGCGCATCGCCGCGTTCAGCGCTTGGCAGTCGCCTCCGCTGGTCAACATTCCCATTCTTAACATCTGATCACTCCTCTCTGATTGATCCGTATTGCTGAAAAGTTGTCAGGTAAAATTATACCTTATTTTTGAATTCGAGACAATGGGGACAGGGTATTTTTCATTTGGGACGGGGGATTTTTAAAAATCCCCCGTCCCAAATGAAAAATAATGCTATAATATACTACGATAATATTATTTACAGAAAGCAGGTAATCATGTGGACAAATTAGACATCAAACTATGGTCTCTTGCCGCCAAAGGCGAGATCATTCCCGATCGTTCTCTGCTAAAGACTCCAGAGCAGATTGAAGCTATTAAAAAAAGCGCAAAGTTAAACACTGCGGTTCTCGACCATGTAGCAGAGCATATTCACATTGGTATGAGTACAGCGGAAATCGACCGGCTCGTCTATGATTTTACCGTTCAGCACGGCGGTATTCCCGCGCCTTTGAACTATGAAGGTTTTCCCAAAAGCGTGTGTACTTCTATCAACAATGTAATCTGTCATGGGATTCCCGATGAACACGAATTCTTAGAGGACGGAGATATCATCAATGTAGATGTTTCCACCATTTTAGATGGATACTTCTCCGACGCTTCCAGGATGTTCACCCTTGGTTCTGTCTCTCCCCAGGCAGAAAGACTGGTCCAAACCACGAAAGAATGTGTGGAACTGGGGCTTGCCCAGGCAAAACCCTGGGGACATCTGGGTGATATCGCCCATGCCATCTGGACCCACGCTCAACGCAATGGCTATTCCGTTGTAGAAGAAATCGGCGGCCATGGGATTGGGCTCGAATTTCATGAAGATCCTTTCGTCAGCTACGTTACCCCTAAAGGAAGCGAAATGGTCCTGGTTCCCGGCATGATGTTCACCATCGAACCGATGATCAATGAGGGAAGTCCCGATTTCTATGTGGATGAAGAAAATGGCTGGACGGTCTATACGATTGATGACGGCCTTTCCGCACAAATTGAATATATGGTCCTGATCACAGAAACAGGCGTCGAAGTTTTGACCTGCTAATACAAAAAGGGACAGGGCATTTTCAATTTGGGC
>CABPCP010000055.1 GCA_902406105.1 uncultured Mordavella sp. | reverse complement strand
TGTTTGGACCTCCTGCCCGAATGGCATGACTTCTTCCTCCTGGATTTCCTCAGGTTCTTCCTGCCAGATCTGCATGGTCACTCCGATCACATCATAGCCCTGTTCCTTCAGAAGCCATGCGGCTACAGAAGAGTCCACGCCGCCGGACATTCCCACCACCACTTTTTTCTTCTCCATGCCTTTTGTCTTCCTTCTATATCTTAATACTCTTCGTCTTCCTCTTCTTCCCCTTCATGGATATCAGATTTGGGTTTCTCCAGGCCCTCGATCTCAATACCATTTTTCTGCGCGTAATCCCACAGAGCCGCATGGATGGCTTCCTCGGCCAGAAGAGAACAGTGGACCTTCACCGGCGGCAATCCGTCCAGCGCTTCCATGACCGCCTTGTTGGTCACCTTCATGGCTTCCTGCACCGTTTTCCCTTTTACCAGTTCTGTCGCCATGCTGCTGGTAGCCACAGCGGCTCCGCAGCCAAAGGTCTTAAATTTCACGTCCCGGATGATCTGATTTTCATCCACGTCCAGGTAAATCCGCATAATATCCCCGCATTTGGCGTTTCCTACTGTTCCAACGCCGCTGGCGTTCTCGATCTCTCCTACATTTCTCGGATGCTGGAAATGATCCATGACTTTTTCTGTATACATATCCGTCTCCTCCTGTCTTTTTATTCTTCTTTCTCTGCCGCGATTTCTCTGGGATCTTAGTTCTGTTTCTTTATAAAGTCCTCATACAAGGGGGACATTTCCCGAAGTTTTGTTACGATCTCTTTCAAGCTGTCCACCACATAATCCAATTCTTCCTCCGTAGTCTGTTCGCTGAGCGTCAGCCGCAATGAACCATGGGCGATCTCATGAGGCAGGCCGATGGCCAGCAGTACATGAGACGGGTCTAAAGACCCGGAAGTGCAGGCGGAACCGCTGGATGCGCAGATCCCTTTTCCGTCCAACATGATCAAAAGGGATTCCCCTTCGATAAACTGGAAGCTAAAGTTGGCGTTATTAGGCAGACGGTCCGTCCGATGCCCGTTCAGCCGGCAATAGGGGATCTCTGCAAGCACACGCTCGATCAAATGGTCTCTGAGTCTGGTCTCCTTGGAAATTCTCTCTTCCATCGTCTCTGCCGCAAGGCGGGCCGCTGTTCCAAGCCCCACGATCCCAGGCACATTCTCTGTTCCTGCCCGGCGTTTCCGCTCCTGGCTTCCGCCGTGGATAAACGAACGAAGCCGAAGACCTTTGCGGATATAGAGGAATCCAATGCCTTTTGGCCCGTTCAGTTTGTGGCCGCTGGCGCTGAGCATATCAATATGGTACTCATCCACATGAATGGGAACATGGCCAAACGCCTGCACCGCATCGGTATGGAACAGGATCCCCTTTTCGTGGGCGATCTCGCCGATTTCCTTGATCGGCTGGATCGTTCCGATCTCATTGTTGGCAAACATAACAGAGATCAGGATCGTTTCCGGCCGGATGGCTTTCTCCAGTTCGTCCAGCTTTACCACACCGTCTTCATCCACATCCAGATAGGTCACTTCAAACCCATGTTTCTCCAGAAACTCTGCCGAGTGCAGGATCGCGTGATGCTCGATCTTGGTGGTAATGATATGATTCCCCTTGTTCTTATAAGCCTCGGCCGCGGCTTTTAACGCCCAGTTGTCAGATTCCGTGCCGCCCGCGGTAAAATAAATCTCGTTGCTTTTCGCCCCCAGAATTCCCGCGATAATATCTCTCTGCCGGTCCAACACCTCTTTATTAGCGGAAGCAAAGCTGTAAACACTGGATGGATTCCCATAATTCTCTGTAAAATAAGGCAGCATTGCCTCTACCACTTCCGGCGCCGTCCGCGTAGTCGCCGCATTATCCAGATAAATCAGTTTCTCCATAGTTTGTCCCTCCATTCACATCTATCGATTATATTAGTTTCCACATTTAGGATTTTCACATTCACCAGACGGATTCAATTCTTTGCTCTCCTGTACCAGCTCGTCCAAATGAATCTCATCCACCGTCCGGCTGATGCTTTCATTGATCTTCTGCCACACATATTTTGTCACACATCCGCCTGCCGCCATACATTCCTCGCCATCAGAAAAGGCCGCGCATTTCACTGGTTCCAGACTTCCTTCCAGAGCCCGCAGAACATCTCCTACAGAAATTTCCTCCGGATTCCTTGCCAGCACATAGCCGCCGGACGCGCCCCGGATACTTTTGACCAATCCGGCCTTTTTCATCAGCGCTACCAGCTGCTCCAGATACCGCTCAGAGATCTCCTGCCTGGCCGCGATGCTGTTGATCGAAACCGGCTCTCTCTCACTATATCTCGCCAGATCAATGATGGCTCTCAATCCATATCTTCCTTTTGTCGAAAGCTTCAAATCCTCACCTTCTTTTTAATTCCTACTATTTCACTAGGGATTGTGTCAAAAGTAGGATACCACCCATTTTCAGTTCTGTCAATACCTTCCTTTGAATATGTTAGAACAACAGAGCGCTGTTTGCGTTACAGATCTTAAGGTGGTCCTTCTATGTCTGGAAAACACATCCTCCTAAAAGGAGCTTTCGTCCTGACCCTTACCGGGTTCGCCACCCGGTTTATGGGCTTTTTTTATCGGATTTTCCTAAGCCGCGCCTTCGGCGAAGAAGGCGTAGGGCTTTACCAGCTTGTCTTTCCTGTCTATGCCCTTTGCTTTTCTCTTACCTGCGCGGGGATAGAGACCGCGATCTCCAGATGTGTGGCCAAAAAGACAGCGACCGGCCAGCCAAAAGAAGCTCTTGGCCTTCTCTATACGGGACTTTTTCTGACTCTGACCGCCTCCTGCTGCGCCACTTTATTTCTTCAGAATTTTGCCGGATGGATCGCGGACGTCTTTCTCCAGGAACCACGCTGCAGCCATCTGCTTGTGATCCTCTCCTACGCGTTCCCTTTTGCCGCGGCGCACAGCTGCATTGTTGGATACTATTTGGGCCAGAAGGCGACGCGGATCCCCGCTTCCTCCCAGTTGGTGGAACAGACTGTACGGATTCTTTCCGTTTATCTGCTTTACCAGATCGGAGCCAAAAATGGCGCCTCCTTTGGAATCTCTGTGGCGGTGGCCGGACTGGCGGCCGGTGAACTGGCTTCTTCCGCCTTTTGCCTGCGGGCTGTCCTCCGGGAAGTTCCCAGGAAAAGCCGATCTCGGCTCCGCTCTTTTTCTTTCTTTAACTATGCCAGGGAGCTTCTGACTTTCTCTCTTCCCCTTACCGCCAACCGGGTATTGCTCAATATCCTGCAAAGCGCAGAAGCCATCTCCATCCCTCTGAGGCTGCAGATTTACGGAATGTCTTCCAAAGAAGCTCTGAGCGCTTACGGCGTGCTGACGGGAATGGCGCTTCCCTGTGTCCTCTTTCCCTCTGCCATCACCAACTCACTTTCTACCATGCTGCTGCCCACGGTCGCTGAGATCCAGGCGGCGGATAACCGCAAAGCCTTGTCTGGCATTATTCAGAAATCTGTCTATTCCTGTGTCTTCATGGGATCTGTCTGCTGTGTCGCTCTGCTTTGCTTTGGACAATGGCTTGGCGTTCTTCTTTTTGACAGTTCTCTTGCCGGAGATTTTATCGTGACTCTGGCCTGGATCTGTCCCTTTCTTTATGCCGGCAGTACACTCATCAGTATTCTGAATGGGCTGGGAAAGACCGCCCTTTCCTTCCTGATCAACGCCGGCAGCCTGACTGTCCGCATCGGAAGTGTTTTCTTTCTGATCCCTGTCTTTGGGATCCAGGGATATCTGTGGGGGCTTCTGGCAAGTCAGGTCTGTGTATTTGTCTTCTGCGGCGTATATCTGTACATCTGGATCCGTTCAGAAACTCCTCTTTAGTCCATAGCTCAGATTCCAGACCCGCTTCAAAACAGCTGTGTCTACTGCTGAAAAGTTCATAAAAATGTGCTAAACTATATCCAGACACACGCAAAGTCTTTCAAGAAAGGAACTCTTACAGAATGGAACTCAACCGCCAAAGAGCTGAAATAGAGCTGGAACACGCAGCTTCCTTAAATCCTGGAGACTGGACGGCACATTCCCGTTTTGTGGCCCTTGCCTGTAAAAATATCGCCTCCCGATGCAAGGACCTATGTTCTGAAACAGCTTATTGTTATGGATTATTACATGATATTGGCCGCTATGCCGGGCGAAGTTCGGAAAAGCATTTGATCGACGGATACCGGTTCTGCATGGAGCGGGGTTGGGAAAAAGCGGCGCAGATCTGTATTTCCCATGCTTTTATGATCCAGGATATCACAACCTCTATCGGCGTCTTCGATGTATCGCGGGAAGACTATCAGTTTATGGCAGAATTTATCGAAAACGCCCAGTATGACGATTATGACCGGCTTGTCCAGCTATGCGACGCGTTAGCGCTTCCAAGCGGTTTCTGCCTCCTGGAAAAACGGTTTGTGGACGTAGCTCTCCGCTATGGAACGCCGCCTGTTATCGTCCAGCGTTGGAGAAAAACATTAGAGATCAAAGAAATATTTGAAGAAAAAATCAAGGATTCTATCTACCTTTTCCTCCCAGGTGTGGTAGAGAATACTTTTTCCTGAAAAGCAAGATAAAAGCAAGTGAAAGGCCCTGTTTTCCCAGTTCCTCTCACTTGCTTTCTTTCAGCTCTTCCCTCAGGGATCCTCATTTCCTACAGCAAAAATCTCTCCATCGCATCTTTGGCCGCGCTTTGGCAGCTTATCTTTTCTACAGATTCTGCCGCCGCGACATCCACTCTTCCAATCTCTTCTCCCTCCAAGGTGTACACCGCTTCCCCGACTTTATCCCCTTTCTTCACGGGAGCCTTTAGATCATCATTCCACACCACTTTCCGTTCGATGGCGCTTAGGTCGGCTCCGGCGGTATCTACATATGTAAAAGGTTCTTTCTGGACTGTTTTCACAGAGTCCTTTACTCCCCTCCGGATCTCTACCGCTTCTGTCTTTGGCGCTTCTTCCTCCGCGTATCTGGTACATTTCCCAAATCCATAATTCAAAAGGGCTACCGCATCCTTAGTCCTGTCCTTGCTGGTCTTCGCCGCCATGATCACTCCGATCAGTTCCATCCCGTCCTTTTCTGCCGTTGCGGAGATACAGAATCCGGCTTTGCTGGTAGATCCGGTCTTCAGCCCTGTGGCATACTCATAATGCCGGACCAGCTTGTTGGTATTGGACAGGCCAAAAACAGAAGTCCCTTTCTGGGTGGTGTGAGTGATATCTTCCATCCAGATCATACAGTAGTCCCGGATCTTAGGATAAGAAGTGATCAGTTCCCTGGACATCAGCGCGATATCCCTGGCTGTAGTCAGATGACCATCCGCGTCCAGACCATTGCAGTTGACAAATGTGGTATTCTCCATTCCCAGTTCCTTTGCCCGTTCATTCATCCGGACCACAAATTCTTCCTCGCTTCCCCATATATGTTCCGCCATAGCTACACAGGCATCGTTTGCGCTGGCTACCGCAATACACTTGATCATCGTATCCACCGTCTGTACTTCTCCCGGTTCCAGGAACACTTGAGACCCGCCCATGGAAGCCGCGTATTCAGAAGTGGTCACTTCGTCTTCCAGGCTGATCTTTCCCTCCTCCAGGGCGTCAAAGATCAAAAGCAGGGTCATAACCTTTGTCACACTGGCCGGAGGAAGCTGTTCGTCCGGGTTTTTCTCATAGATCACCTGTCCAGTCGATGCTTCCATTAATAATGCGGACGGTGCAGAAAGTTCTGCTTCTGCGCCGTCCGCCTTTTCTTCTGTCTCTTTTGTCTCCTCTTCCTGCTGTATGACTCCGTCAACATCCGCTGCCAGCACTGGCTGTACCCACAGCCCCAGACATAGCAGCCAAGCCAAGATTCGCTTCATTGGCAACTCTCCACATACTACGGTTACTACTAATGTAGTAGCCTTTCCGTGAAAATATGACCAGAAATGCAGTCCTCCCCATTCTCTACTGAACAGAAAGCACGGTGTAATCTTTGTCCTCTACCGTCTTCTTGAGCGCTTCATCAGAGATCTCTCCGTTTAAGATCACTTCTGCTGTTCCGTCCTCATGGCTGACGATAGCCTCGTCCACCTGCGGAAGCGCCTCCAGCGCTTTCTTTACCGTTGCCTCACAGTGGCCGCACATCATTCCTTCAATCTTCATCGTTTTCTTCATCTTTGTTTCCTCCTTTTTCTTTGTTCCATTGGCTGGTTTGATTTTTTTATCTTTTGACGCATCGTGCATCCGGAACCAATTCAGACGCAGCGCGTTGGTCACCACACAGAAGCTGGAAAGGCTCATAGCCGCCGCCCCAAACATAGGATTTAGTTTTAATCCAAACATGGGGAACCATACTCCCGCCGCCAGAGGGATTCCAATTACATTATAGAAGAATGCCCAGAACAGATTCTCATGGATGTTCCTCAATGTTGCCCGGCTTAGACGGATGGCCGCCGGCACATCGCTTAATCGGCTCTTCATCAGCACCACATCCGCCGCGTCAATGGCAATGTCTGTTCCCGCTCCGATGGCGATCCCCATATCGGCTCTGGTAAGCGCAGGCGCATCATTAATGCCGTCTCCCACCATAGCGACTTTCCCTTTCTTCTTCAGGGCACGGATCACGCTTTCTTTTCCGTCCGGCAGTACGCCCGCGATCACTTCGTCTACACCGGCCTGCCGTCCGATCGCTTTAGCTGTCCGCTCATTATCTCCGGTGAGCATCACCACATGAATTCCCATATTCTGCAGTTCTTTTACCGCTTGAGGGCTGTCTTCCTTGATCACATCCGCCACGGCGATGATTCCGGCAAGCCGGCCGTTCCTGCTGAAAAACAATGGGGTTTTCCCTTCTTCTGCCAACTGCTCCGCCTGAAGGCGCATCCCTTCCGGGACCTCCGCACATTCACGGATAAATTTCAGATTTCCTCCGATCAGCACATCCTCTCCCAGCCGGCCGGAGAGTCCGTTTCCAGCCACCGCCTGGAAATCCGTAAGGTCTGCCTTGCCTTCCTGCCGGGCTATCTGTTCCGGCAGCCCCAGTTCTTCCGCTCTAAGGATTACCGCGCGGGCCAGCGGATGTTCGCTTTTCTTCTCCAAATGATACGCCATGGAAAGAAGCTCTTCCTCTGTCACCCCTTCCGCCGGGAGCAGGTCTGTCACCTTCGGTTCGCCGCTGGTAATGGTTCCCGTCTTATCCAGCGCCACGATCTGCATTTTCCCAGTTTCTTCCAGTGACACAGCCGTCTTAAACAGGATTCCGTTCTTAGCTCCCATTCCGTTGCCCACCATGATCGCCACCGGCGTGGCAAGTCCCAGGGCGCAGGGACAGCTGATCACTAACACGGAAATCCCGCGGGCCAGAGCAAATCCTACGGTTTCCCCTGCCAAAAGCCACACCAGGATGGTCACTGCCGCAATGGCGATCACTGCCGGCACAAATACGCCAGATACCCGGTCTGCCACCTTTGCGATAGGCGCCTTTGTGGCCGCCGCATCGCTGACCATCTGGATGATCCGGGAAAGCGTGGTATCCTCTCCCACTCTGGAAGCCTGGCATTTTAAGAATCCCGACTGATTCAAGGTAGCTGCTGACACCGGGTCCCCCGCTTCTTTATCTGCAGGGATACTCTCCCCGGTCAGCGCCGATTCATTGACGGCGCTGATCCCTTCCAGCACAGTGCCGTCCACCGGAATGTTTTCTCCCGGCCTGACAACAAATATATCTCCTTTCCGGACCTGATCCACAGAGACTTGTGTTTCTTCTCCGTCCCGGATAACATTGGCCGTCTTCGGCGCCAGCCGCATGAGACTTTTCAGCGCATCGGTGGTCCGGCCTTTCGACCGGGCTTCCAGCATTTTCCCCACGGTGATCAATGTCAGGATCATTGCCGCTGACTCAAAGTAAAATTCATGCATGAAAGACATAATCGCCTCCATGTCGCCCCGCATCTGGGCGTCTGTCATGGCAAACAGCGCATACAGGCTGTAGCCGTAGGAAGCGCCTGCCCCAAGAGCTACCAGGGTGTCCATATTCGGCGCCCGATGCCACAGGCTTTTGAATCCGCTGATAAAAAACTTCTGATTAATGACCATGACCACGGTCGTCAGCAGCAATTGGAGGATTCCAACCGCCACATGATTCTTGGCCAGTATATCCGGAAGCGGCCAGTCCCACATCATATGCCCCATAGAGACATACATCAGGGGCAGCAGAAAACAAAGGGAAGCGATCAGCCTTCGCTTCAGCGCGGGAGTCTCTTTGTCTTTCAGCAGTTCCTCCTGGGCTGCAGCCTTAGTTTCTCCGCTTTTCTCCTGAACCCCCTTCTCTGCCGCTCCATAGCCCGCTTCTTCCACGGCCGCAATGATCGCCGCCGGGGAGGCGGTTCCTTCCACTCCCATAGAGTTGGTCAGCAGGCTGACGGAGCAGGAATCCACTCCTTCCACCTTGGAAACCGCCTTTTCCACTCTGGCGCTGCAGGCGGCGCAGCTCATGCCAGTTACAGTATATTGCTTCATAGGTCTGCACCTTCTTTCTATGAACGAATCACTCCAACATTATTTCATAAGCTTCTGCAGGACATTCACCAGTTCGTCGATCGTCTCTTCCTTTCCTTCCCGGATATCCTCCGCCACACAGGTACGGATATGGTTTGCCAAAAGCACCTTTGTAAAACTGTTGAGCGCGGCGTTTGCCGCGGATACCTGGATCAGGATCTCCGGGCAGTAGGCATCCTGCTCCACCATCTTTTTAATTCCCCTCACCTGTCCCTCGATCCGGTTCAATCGGTTTAACAGGTCCTTGTATTCCTTATCTGACCGTTCTTTCGTCCGGTGACAGCAATCTTTTGTTTCCTTTTTTTCTTCCATTTTTTCACCTCATTTCACGGATGATTATATACCCCGCCAGGGTATATGTCAATGGTTTCTTTTGAGAATTATTCTCTTTTAAAAAGAAAAAACTGCCAGTTTTCCTATGTGATATGATCACGATCTGACAGCTTTTTATCTTTATTATTTTATTCATGGTACAAATTAACACTTCTTAATCAAAATACCATTTTCACTTTATATTTATGGCGCAGTGAGCTCATCATACAATCATCAAATCGAACAATTCCATCATTTTGCAATCTCCCAAGAATGATTCCGGGATCGCGGTCGATCTCTTTTGCAAACGCTTTTATAGCCTGAAGATCAAATTTCTTTTTTGACAAAAAATCATGATAACGCTCAGGAGGGATCAAATGATCCGATGCATAACGATTGGCATCTGCCTCTTTTTCCCCTGTTTCTTTTTCAAATGAAATGCCATAATCTCCATTGACAATATGTCCGATTTCATGAAAAAGCGTAAACCAAAACGAATCCGCATTCAATCTTCTATCGTTTACCATCAACATAATATTATCACCAACTTTTTTTGTTGCGCCATTTGTTTTTGAGCCAGAAATATTTGGCAATATCACAAGCACAACACCTGCTTCAAGAAAAGCTCTGCGAAGCAACGGATAAAATCCCTCATGATCTTTTGTTAAGGTCAACGCATATTCCGCTGCCGTTTCAAATTTCTTTTTATTAAATTTAGGTGCTTCTGTCTTAAGAGTTTTATTGATTGCAATTTGAACCATTACATTCGCTTTAACAATATTTCCTTCTGTAATTTCCTCTGCTGATTTTCTAAAATTAACCGTCATATCTCGTTTCGTAAATACCGAAAGCGTTGCAACATTAAGAAATTTTCTAACTTGTTTAATCTGCTCTTCCTTTTTCCTCGGCAAATCTGGCAGACCATAATTATCTCTAAAATATTTATAATCAAAATATTTAAATACAGCCCGCTCTTTTTCCAATTCCTCTTCTGACTTAAATTCCGCAACCAAAGCCTCATAAGTATTCTGCAGCCACAGCCAGTAATCAACACTTGTTCCTAACATTCTGGAGAGCTTCATTGAAATATCAATAGAAAGGCTTTGTTCCCCACGAATCAGCAAACTAAGATTCTTAGGTGTGGTATCTAACCTCTTAGCAAAATCTTCTTGAGTAAGTCCGCTTTGTTCGACAATTTCTTTAATGTAATATCCTGGATGAAAAGCAATCTTATCATTACATTCAATGTAATTATTCATAATGCTTACTCACCTCCATAATTTCTACAACTCTTACAATTTCTGCTATCTCGTCAATATTGCAGGGTTCATATGATTTTTAAGAGCATGAAATCTAAAAGCAGGCTGGCAGATGATATCTTTGATATTATCCGCATTGGCAAGAGCATTTATTCTCGCCAACAAATTTACAGTCAATGCTTTATTGCCACCAAAAAGTTTATTTGCAGCCTTTACACTTGTACACTATAATTTCACTTTGTCAGATGCGTATTCAATTTCCAACCCTATCTCCTCATAAAATAAAATTACCTGTTAGGTAATTTTATTTTATGTTCTATTTTTATATTTGTCAACCGAAAACCTGCTGTCTGTCTTCCATCACCGCATCACAATTTCCGGACCCAGCAGGATTCCAAAAGCCAGCCCCGTTATGAGGATCCCAAAGACGATAAAAAGTATGATAAGAACAGGGCTGACTCCCTCAAACCGCTGTACAAATGCTTCTTTGGGCCGCCTCGGGTTATAGTATACATCCACCAGGGACCCCACTGGATATAACTGGGCCAAAGGCGAGACCGCGGCACTTGCGATACTGTTTCTATATTCTTTGATCCTCAGGCTTTTTGGAAGTTCCTCCCGTGTCGTCAGATTTGTCTCATATCTTACCGCCACCGGCTGTCGGGGCGAAACGACCGAGGTTGTGACGATGCTGCGGAATTTTGGACCCGCGACCTTATATGTCCTTCCCTCCGCCGCATATTCTGCCAGAGGGATATGAACCCCGCCCTGCCTAACGGCCGAGTAGCGGATCACTCGTCCCGTCGTTCGCATATGGCACCGCTTCTCTCTCCCCAGTTTCCGAAAACAGCATGCCCAACCGCAGATCCAGACAGCAATGGCAAATGCCAAACACCACAAACCCCAAAACACATTCCAATCCATAATTTCTCCCTCCTATCGGAGATGTTCTTCCAGTTTCTCATCTTCATAATCAAAAACACACCGCTCAAACGCATTGATCACATGGGTATCCTGATATTTATCATACCGTTTATGCTTTCTTCCATAGGACATATGCACATGGCCGTGAAGAAAGAAACGAGGCTTATATTTCTCCATCAGCGCAAGAAATACTTTAAATCCCTGATGGGGAAGGTCCCTGCCGTCATTTAGCTGATAGGCCGGGGCATGGGTGACCAGGATGTCAAATCCCCTTCTTCGCAGTAATTGGAACCACAATTTTCTGACTCTGTGCCGCATCCCCCATTCCGTATACTGATACGTACCGTTTTTATACCGCATGGAACCGCCTAATCCAAGGATTCTGACTCCCCGATAGACAAAAATCTTATCGTCGATACAGATACAGCCATCCGGCGGTGTCTCTTTATAGGTCTCGTCATGATTTCCGTGCACGTATAAAATCGGCACAGATGTAAACGTTGCCAGAAAGGAAAGATAGTGGGGATCCAAATCTCCGCAGGAGATGATCAGATCGATCCCCTTCAGCTTACTTTTTTCAAAATAATCCCACAGATACGCGGATTCTTCGTCCGCGATCGCAAGTATCCTCATAAATCTATTTGTTCCTTTATTCTATAGTGTTATAGCAGGCTCTTCCGTCCTAATTCTTCCGGACGCCCTGCTCCCAAACCACCGTCTTGGCGCTGTCTATCAGTTCGTCCTCCGTCGGGATCGTTCCGATGATATTATCTGCCAGCCAGTCCATATTGATGATCTCCTCCGCTGAAAGAGATTTCCAGGATTCATCCTGTATCTGTCCGGCCTGAGAATATAAGATCCCAGAAAAAGGATGAAACTCTCCCGTACTGATAGCATGGCGAAGAACTTCTGTCAGTTTCTTTGTTTCCAGAGGAAGATTCTGGGAACAGATGATATCAACTACTCCCGAGGACATACCCCACCAGTAATTGATCGCTTTTACAGAAGAATTCTTATCATCGTATTTCCAGGTGCCGTCCATGATCTTCCGGATCATCTGTTCATAGAACCTGCCCCAATGCCACAAAGGCATAGCCAGGTTTCTCGGATAATCTCCATCCAGCCGGTAGAGTCCAAAATACCTGGAAGATTCCTCTGGAATGACCATGTCTTTCCCGGAAACACAGTCTACCCAGATATCCCTGATCCGATCGTATACATTGCAGCCTTTCCTGGTGGACCACTCCAGATACACCTTGGCCCTTGGATTGATCATCTTAGCTCCCAAGGCGAAGGCATTGATATTCGCGATCTCTCCAAAGATAGGATAATCCGCGATATAAGCCAGCCGGTCATTTTCCGCCATAGCTCCGGCAACGGCTCCCATCAGGAATTTGGCCTCATACATCCTGGCATAATAAGTCCGGATGTATCTGTGAGAAATATTCAGAGAACAGTTTACGATCCGCACTTCCGGCGCGTCAATAGCCGCCTTCACACTGGCCTGAATAAAGGCCGGCGTTGTGGTAAAAATCAAATTGCATCCTTTGGAAATAGCGTCTTTTAAAGCCTCATCCGCGGTTTCCTTCGTAATTCCGGAGTAAGCCATCGTCTGCACTTCTTCTGGGAACCGTTCTTCCAAATGGAGTCTTCCCAGTTCATGGGCGTATGTCCACGCGGAAGTGCCTGGCGTCTTCTCATAGAGGAAGGCGATTTTCTGTTTCTGCGTCCCCGGCGAAAACAGCCGGCCAAGAAGCGGTTTCTTCTCACTGTCTGGATTCATTTTCAGATCGATCTTCTGATCTTCTTCTAAAAGCTCGAATTCTTCCCAGCTCTTGCTGATCCGTGTGCGCAGTTCACTGGTCGTCATCTCTTGCAGTGTCCCATAATCATAGAGGGTAAGCAGGGCAAGAAAGGCATCTCCGGCAGTGATCGAAAGTTTCTCACCGCCTTTGTCCTCATATTCCATTTCAAACCGGGAGTACAGAGAACTAAAATTCAGCTTCTCTTCCTCATTCCATACCTCGCCCGGCTCTTTTCCTACCGCTTTCTGCAGTTTCTTAAAACTCCCCTCCTTGCTGAACCAGATGTAATTAATCTTGGAAGCTTCATAGAAATCCAGGAACTCGTAATAAATCTTATTTTCCTTCTCATCTGTCCGTTTGGGAATAATCCTCGTCACAGAACCGGGAACCGAAACTACCCCGTAATACTTCATGACACTGACCCGTTTATTTCCCTCTTCTACATAAAATTGGTTCATGTATTCGTAGGCTTTGATGGGGTCACGGATTCCTTCATTCTCATGGGCGGTACTCAGATAGGACCACTTATGGGCAAATTCCGTATTCTCTCTTAAGATCGGCATAAAATTAGCCGCGAAAGCGCTGCTCCTTCCTCCCGTCTTGGTACCTACGATCTGTTTCATCGGAATCTGGACCACCCCCAGAGGCACTTCCTTAAAGCTTCCTTTTGCCGGAAGAATATCATCCAGCACCTTCAATGTCGGCGGCAGCCCTTTCATCATCCGATGCTGATATTCTTTCTTTCCAAGTTTATATGCTTTCTCATACTCTGCTGCTCCCATAGAAACCTCCTTGACAAAACTCTCTTTATCGAAACTTTTTAAGAAATGCGTTTCTCGTAGGCCAGCCTCAGATCTCCATCTTCGCAGCCGCCTGCCAGATGAATCTTTCCGCATAGCTCAAATCCCGCCTTGGCAAGAGCTCTTTGCATAGGCAGATTTCCCGGATGGGTATCGATCCTGACCGAATCAAACCCCGCTTTCTTTGCCAGTTCAAATCCGTAGGCAAACATCTGCCCGGCAACTCCTTTTCCCTTGCTTTCATCCGCCACACATACCCGGTGCATGGAAGCATAAGGCGTATCCGTCAGCCACGCTCCGTCGATCACGCGGTAGGAAGGATCCGGAGTGTCCTGGAACGCAAAGATCCCCAGGATCTTTCCTTCTTCCACCGCCAGGTAGGTACAGCCTTCTTCTGCGTCCTGGATCCAGACTTCTCTGGAAGGGTATCCCTTTTGCCACTGATCCAGCCCCAGATTCCGAAGCTGTTCCTTGGCTTCCTCCATGATCTCGCACATACGGTCAATATGTTCCATCTTTGCTTTGATAAATTCCATGTCTTCTCCTTTATCTTCTTTCCTCTCCGCCGTCTTTTTGCTTCTTCCCGGAAGGATATACCTGACAGATGGTAAGCACGTCTTCTGCCACCTGGAACCGGATCTCCATCCCGGCATACGCAAACCCATAGATCCGTTCCGGGTCGTCCTGATATCCCGGTCTTGGATCCAGCGCCAAGATCTGCCGCAGAGCTTCTTCCTGCGCTTCTGAGAGCTGTTCCCGAAGCTGAAGCCGAATCTCCTCTGGGATCTCTATCACTAACCGCTTTTCTTTGACTTGGGCCGTAAACCCCTCCAAAGCTTCCGGATGGCAGTCCACATAGGGAAGGTAAGGCTTAATGTCATAGACAGGCGTTCCGTCCATCAAATCCGCTCCCTCAACTTCCAATACCGGAATCCCTTTTTCCAGGAATTTGACAGATTCCAGCCGGACACAGGACAATCCCACTGGATTGGGCCGAAAGGGCGAGCGTGTGGCAAATACGCCCATCCGCACATTTCCTCCCAGTTTAGGCGGCCGCACGGTAGGGTTCCAGCCGGCGCCTTCTGTCTCAGAGAATCCCCACAGCAGCCAGATATGGGAATATCCTTCCAGCCCCCGCACCACGTCTGGATTCCCGCACTCCCCTTCCAGCACGATCCTGGCTTTGGTCTTCGCCAGTCCGCTCTGTCTGGGGATTCCGAATTTTGCCGGGAACTCCGATTGGATATGCCCCACCGGAGTCAATCTTAATGTTCCTTCCATGCCGCACCTCTACAGCCTCAGCCCGCGGTAACGGTCAAAGGCCGCGTATATCTCCTGCTTCCTGGGAAGCGCCAGATTCCCGGGGATCGTCCCGCCCTCACAGACGGCTCCAAAACCCCGTTTCACAATCTGTTCCGTAATTTCTTCCACAATCTCTTGTATCGTCTTCTTTCCATCTAACACATGCTCTTCCGCGTGCCGCAGGATCTGTCCCAGGCAGGTGAGCTGTTCTGGATCCGCAAGCTGTTCTACATATCTAAGGTCCACCGTCTCGTGATTCAACTGGAATCCGTCGCGTCCCAGGGTCTTTACTTTGATCCGGCCTTTATGGAGGATTCCCGGATTCTTCCTGGGGCAGCGGTCATAACCGGGAAGAGAGCCTTGTCTTTCCGGCAGTTCCAGTTCCGGATATTCTTTGGCCGCTTCCTTGGCCGTCTCCGTGATTTCCTTGGGAATATACCGATCCATCTGGATGATCGTATCAGAAGGCTGGAAATACGCTCCGGAGCTCCCCGCAACCAATATGGTGGAAATCCCGTACTCCTGATATAATTCCCTCATCCGCTCGATAAACGGCGTGATCGGCTCCATATCCCGATGGATCACTCTCTGCATCAGTTCATCCCGCACCATGAAATTCGTAGCGCTGGTATCTTCATCGATCAAAAACGCGGAAGCTCCCGCCTCCATAGCCTCTGCCACATTAGCCGCCTGGGAAGTGCTTCCGCTGGCGTCCTCAGTTGAGAAGGCCGTTGTATCCCGGCCGTTTGGAAGATCGTTGATAAACATAGAAATGTCTGTATGTTTAATGCTTCTCCCATCCTCCGCGCGGATCTTCACCGCCGCCGGATCTGTGACCACATATTCTCTGCCGTCTCCGGCGATATGAGGGTAAACTCCCATCTCTAACGCTTTCAGAAGCGTGGATTTTCCATGATAGCCGCCGCCGACGATCAAGGTGATTCCTTCTCTCACGCCCATTCCTGAGATCTTCCCTTTATAGGGCAGTTCCAATTCCACCTTCAAAGAGGCCGGCGCCGCAAAAGGCACTGCCTGCTTCATAGGCCGCTGGGACACTCCGGACTCTCTGGGCAGGATCGCTCCATCCGCCACAAAAGCCACCAGATCAAGCATCGCCAGCTGCTCACGGATAGACTCTTGATCGACCGCAAGCTCCATCACCTGCTCCGCCTTCTTCTGATCCAGATTCCGGTAGAGCAGCGCCCCATCTACACATTTCGGGAGGAAATCGAACAAAATGCGGACCAGTTCTCCCGCGTTGATCGTCCTTCCGTTGGCCGGAAAGCCCACTTCAAACCTCATTGTCACATCTCCGCTTTTTGCGTCTATAGCGCAGGCGCTTCTCTCCAAGACTTCCTGTCCGCAGCGGGTCACTGACAAAAGTCCGCTTTTCCCTGACCCCTTTGCCTGAAAGGAATATTTCTCGATCTGCTTCGCGAAGCCCCGGATCAAATGATCCTGCAGAGCTATTCTTTTCGTTCTCGTATCATAAAGACGCTCCGGGAATCCAGCGGTTTTCCCTGCCACTTCCACATGCAGCCGGGAAGGCGCCGCGAAAGGATCTCCCTGTACATGGTCGATGACCAGCGCATATTTTCCAAACCGATAGCTGCCTTTGGTCCCTTTATAAGCCGGATATCCTTTCCGATCTATACTATATAATAATTTTCTAAGTTCTTCCCCTGTTTTCATCACTAATATGCCTCCGCCTCTTCTCTTGTCAGCCAGAAATGGATCCCGGTGGTAGAATCCTGCCATCTGTCCTCATTAAAATCTTTTACCTCGACCCACTCTCCCTTCCGGTAGATAAAATTCTCATCCACCAAAGACCAGGCCTCGTCATATTCTTCTTTAAAGTCAAAACTTTTGATCGTCAGCACCTTTGCCTTGCTGCATCGGCAGGATGGCAGCGTTGCTGACGTTCTCTTTGCGTCCGCCGGGATCAGGAGCTGTACCAACCGGTTGTTGAAACATTTCTTATATCCCAGGAACGCGCCCTTCTCCGGGCAGTGAAGACGAAACCACTTTGTCTCCTCATCGGAAATGATTCCGGTTAGATCCGCGTACTCCAATACCGCTCCAAAAAGATCGGCGCCCTTGATATTGCACTTTCTCATATCACAGTATCGAAAAGAGGCTGTCTTCATATTCACATTCTGGAAGCAGGCCTCCTTCATAGGACATCCGTCAAATAAAGCGTTCTCCACGCTGCTCCCGGTAAAATCCGCCTCATTTAAGATCACATTCTGAAACGAGCTGAGAGAAAAATCCACAGACCGAAGATCCCATCCGGTCAGATCCATAGGTTCCAGCTCCCGTTCCCGCAGATCCAGCAATTCTCCTTTTTCACGCTGTTCCAAACAACTTTTCAGTTCTTCTTCCGACAGCTTTTCCATCCTTCCTGCTTCCCCCTTCCCTCATTCACTTAGAACCGGTTTCTGTCAGTCAAAAAGCGGCGTGGAAAAATACCGCTCCGCAGTATCTGCCAGCACTGTTACAACCGTTTTGCCAGGTCCCAGCTTCCGAGCCAGTTTCCTTGCGCCGGCCACATTCGTCCCGCTTGAAATACCGCACATCAGTCCTTCTTTCCGGGCCAGCTCACGGGCTGTCTCCAGCGCCTCTTCATCGGTTACTGTGATCACATGGTCGTAGATCTCCTGGTTTAGGATCTCCGGGATCACACCGTCTCCAATTCCCATCTGCAGATGAGTACCCACCTTTCCTCCAGACAGGATCGCGGCCTGATCCGGCTCCAAAGCCCAGATCTCAATCTCTGGATTTGCCGCCTTCAGCGTTTCCCCGATTCCTGTGATCGTTCCTCCGGTTCCGATTCCAGAACAGAAGCCATGGATCGGCTTTCCTGCCTGCTTTAGGATCTCCCTTCCGGTTTGGTCTCTATGCGCCGCGCTGTTGGCCGGGTTGGCGAACTGCTGCGGGACAAATACGTTCCTATCTTCCTTTGCCATTTCAGAAGCTATTTCCATACATCTTGCAATACATTCCCCAATATTCCCATCGTCATGGACCAAGATCACTTCTGCCCCATATCCCTGTACTAGTTTCCTCCGTTCCTCACTGACGGAGTCCGGCATGATGATCTTCGTCTGGTATCCCTTCACCGCCCCGATCAAAGCAAGGCCAATGCCCTGATTGCCGCTGGTCGGCTCCACGATCACCGTCCCTGGATGGATCAATCCTTCTTCTTCCGCCGCCTCGATCATATTCTTGGCTGTCCTGGTCTTAATAGAGCCTCCGATATTGACCGCCTCGAACTTTACTAAAATTTCCGCGTCTTCCGGTCCTGTCATTTGATTTAGCCGGATCAGCGGAGTATTCCCAACCGCGTCCAGTACATTGTCATAAATCATATCTCTGCACTCCTTCATCTTATCCACTTTTTAAAGTGATCTTCGTAATTTATATATGAAGCCAAAAGGCGTTTTGCCCCTATGGTTTCTTTTCCCATTGTATCACAATTTATGCTATAATAAACTACAAATTAAGAAAGGATTCAAAAGAAATGGATTATATTCTGGCTTCTGCCTCTCCCCGCAGAAAGGAACTTCTTACCCAAGCCGGACTTTCCTTCCAGGTAGTCCCTTCCCTTGTAGAGGAAACTGTCACCAAGACCCGGCCGTCCCATATTGTCATGGAACTTTCGTCTCAGAAAGCCTTCGATGTCTATCACCGTCTCTCTCCGGAGGTCTGTACCGTCATCGGCGCGGATACGATGGTGGTCTACCGCGGTGAGATCTTAGGGAAACCCGCCGATGAAAGAGAAGCGTTAGACATGCTTTCTCTGCTTTCCGGCAGGACCCATCAGGTCTATACCGGCGTCACTTTGATCCGCAGGGACGCAGACCATCCGGACACTCTTCCAAAAGTCCGGTCCTTCTTTGAAAAAACGGAAGTCACTCTGTACCCTATTCACCGGGAAGATCTGCTGGATTACATCCGTACCGGAGATTCCCTGGACAAAGCCGGCGCCTATGGAATCCAAGGACCATTTGCCATCCATGTCAAAGAGATCCGGGGGGAATACAATAACGTGGTCGGCCTTCCTATTGGCCGACTCTATCAGGAATTAAGGGAATTTTAAAAGGGCGGTGACGCACCGCCCTCTCTCTTTGCATGTTAACCCGCAAGCCGCATATCCTGGTATTTTTCTGCCGCCTCTAAGATTGCCTCCTTCATAATTGAGATCAACTGATCCACCTCGTCTTTTGTTACGATCAGCGGCGGGATCATCCGATTTACCCTGTCTCCAATGGCGGTGATCAGCGCCTTTCGTTCCAATGTTCCGTGTTTTACCTCTACCGCGATCGGAAGATCATACTCGCAGCCCACAAGAAGACCTTTTCCCCTGACTTCCTTTACATGCGGAAGTTTGGCCAGTTCCTGGCGGAGATACCGGCCGACTTTTCTTGCGTTTCCGCTCAAGTCTTTATCCAGGATCTCTGTAACCGATGCCAGAGCCGCCGCGCAAGCCACTGCGTGGCCTCCGTAAGTAGAGCCGTGGGTTCCCATGGTAAAGGATGCCGCCACTTCTTCTGTGGCGCAGCAGGCGCCGATGGGCATACCTCCGCCAAGGGCCTTCGCCATAGACACCGCGTCTGGTTTTACATGATATCCCATATAAGCCATCGGAGTTCCGGTCCGCCCCCATCCGGTCTGTACTTCATCGAGCAGCAGCAGAAGCCCTTTCTCATCACACAGTTTCCGCAGCCCTTCCATGAATTCCTGAGTCGCCGGATAGACTCCTCCCTCGCCCTGTACTGGTTCGATCATGATCGCAATGGTATGTTCCGTCACTTTTGAAGCAAAATCCTCTAAGTCGTTAAATCTTGCGTAAGAAAAGCCGGGGACCATCGGCCCAAAGCCCTGCTGGATCGCACTGTCTGGCTGTCCTGTTGCCGCTACCGCCCCCATGGTCCGTCCATGGAATCCTTTTTCCGCGGTAATGATATGATATTTTTCAGGGCCATAGTGATCGATGCCATATTTTCTCGCCATTTTGATCATACATTCGTTGGCCTCTGTTCCTGAATTCTGATAAAAGATCTTATCCATTCCGATGGTATCACAGACCTTCTTGGCAAGCAGGGCCTGAGGCACTGTATAAGGATAGTTAAAGGTATGCATGATATCGTCCATCTGGTCTTTTGCCGCCTGGACCACTCTTGGGTTTCGGTTGCCGGGACTATTTACCGCCACGCCGCCGTAAAAATCCAGATAAGCATTTCCCTCTTCATCATATAGATACATGCCCTCTGCTCTCTCTGCGATGAAATCGTATCTCTCATAGGTCTCTACCATGTACTTGCGTACAATGTCTTTCAATTCTGCCGCCGTTAGGTTTGTGTCTTTCAATCTCATTGCAAATCTCCTCGCTTTCCTCGCTGTTTATAGACATTGAAAAAGGGTGTCGCATCTTTCGATGCGGCACCCTTGCCTTTGATGGGTTTAGTATACCTCTGTCCTATAGATTCGTCAATGTTTTTTTTCGTGTACAATTTCAAAAAGGGACAGGGCATTTTTAATTAGGGCCGGGGGATTTTTAAAAATCCCCC
>CABPCP010000054.1 GCA_902406105.1 uncultured Mordavella sp. | reverse complement strand
AGAAACCTATAAATCAAAATAACGCACGGAAGGAATGTCTCCAAATTGGGGCAGCCCTTTCCGCAATTACAGCACACTGATCGCCTGGTTGACAGAACCCACTCCAATAATCCGGATTCCTTCTATCCCCTTCAGTGCATCCTCAGATACCTTTGGCACGATACAGCTTTTGAACCCCAGCTTCTTCGCCTCTGTCACTCTTTGCTCCGGCATAGTGACCCCGCGCACCTCGCCGCTTAGGCCCACTTCTCCAAATACGATCATATCATCGGGAATCGGTTTATTCCGATAACTGGATGCAATGGCCATCACAACGCCCAAGTCCACCGCAGGCTCATTCATTCTGATCCCTCCCGCAATATTCACATAGGCATCATAGTTGGAAAGAGCAAGCCCCGCCCGTTTCTCCAGCACCGCCATCAGAAGGTTCACCCGGTTATAATCCAACCCTGCCGCCGTCCTCCTTGGCATACCAAAATTACTGCGGCAGACCAGGGCCTGGATTTCCATCAGCATAGGCCGGGTTCCTTCCATCGCGCAGGCCACAACAGAGCCAGAAGCGTTCTCCGGCTTTCCGCTTAACATGAACTCGGAAGGATTTTTCACTTCCACCAGTCCTTCTGTACGCATCTCAAAAACGCCGATTTCGTTTGTAGAACCAAACCTATTCTTGACCGCCCTCAAGATTCGATAAGAGGCATGGCGGTCTCCCTCGAAATACAGCACCGTGTCCACCATGTGCTCCAGCACCCTAGGTCCTGCCACCGTTCCTTCTTTTGTCACATGGCCCACAATAAAAATAGAAATATTCAGCCCCTTTGCCAGCTGCATAAAGATATTCGTAGACTCCCGAACCTGGGATACGCTTCCCGGCGCCGATGCCACCTCCTCATTATACATAGTCTGGATGGAATCAATCACCACCATATCCGGCCTGCTTTTTTCAATCACATTTCGTATCCTATCCAGGCTTGTCTCACATAAAAGATATAGTTTCTCAGAAAATTCCCCCATCCGGTTTGCTCTGAGGCGAATCTGTTTCAATGACTCTTCTCCCGAAATATAGAGGATATTCTTATTTCCCGCGGAAAGCGCCTGGCAGACCTGCAGCAGCAAAGTGGATTTCCCGATTCCCGGATCGCCGCCCACCAGCACCAAAGAGCCGGGCACGATCCCGCCTCCCAGCACTCGGTCCAATTCTCCGATCTTTGTCTGTATCCGGTCATCTTCATCTGTAGCAACACTTTTCAGCGCAACGGGACGATTATCCCGTTCTTCCTTCACAATTCCGGATTTTCCAGGCGAAGATACCGACACTTTCTCCTCCACAAAGGTATTCCATTCTTTGCAGGCCGGGCACTGACCCAGCCACTTTGTTTCTTCATGCCCGCAGTTCTGGCAGAAAAACACCGTCTTTTTCGCTTTTGCCATTCTTCTCTCCCATGCCGCAAAAAGGGCTGCGATCCGCAGCCCTTCCGCCTTTATATTGTATTCTTTCTTTTATTTCTTGACAATCCTTACAGCAACGCTCTCTCCTTCTGCCAATTCTGTGCTGACACTGAGCTTTCCGCTTAAATTCGTCTTCATGTCGCCCGCCGCGGCTCCATCCAGATAAACGGTATATTCGCTGTCCGCTTCAAGCTCTAAGGTAAATTGGGCATCCTGAGCGCCGGAGACATTGAAAGAAATCTCTTGTTCTGTCGCCTGAAACTGTTCTACCGCTGTTCCCGGAACAGATTCATATACAAACATTCCATTTCTCTCAAGCTTTGTGATCTCAGAAAAAGTTTTGACCTTGTAGAGATCGCCCTGGAATTCAAAACCGTCCAGTTTTGTCTTACTTTCTAAGGTGTAGTCTCCAAAACTGAGCGTTCCGTCTGCCTCAGCTCTTAAAAGCTCCCTCACTGCTGCCATTTCATTTTCCTCCTAGGTTCTTCTTTTGTATCCCCTATTATATATCAATTCCCTTTTATTTTGTAGTCTTTGAAATAAATTTTATTTCTTTTTTAGACATTCCAACGACCACATCGCTGTCTCTTTTTATCTCGCCGGACAGCAGCGCTTCCGCCAGTTTATCTTCCAGCATATTCTGCATAGCGCGGCGTAAAGGACGGGCTCCATACTTCTGATCCGTTCCTTTTTCCACGATATGTTTTTTCACTGAGTCCCGGACAGTAAGATGGATGCCAAGCTGATTTTTTGCCCTGTCCGCAAATTCTCTGCACATCAGACCAACGATCCGTTTCATCTCGTCTTTGCCGAGAGGATGGAACACAAGGATCTCATCGATCCGGTTTAGGAATTCCGGCCGGAAGATCAGCTTGATTTCATTCATAACACTGCTTTTCATTCTCTTATAATCGTCTGCCGCATCTTCTTTGGCATTGAATCCCAGTCTTTTAGGATCTATGATCGCTTGGGCCCCCGCATTGGAAGTCATTATGATCACCGTATTCGCGAAATTTACTTTCCGCCCCTGAGAATCTGTAATATGTCCGTCGTCCAGGACTTGCAATAAGATATTGAACACATCCGGATGGGCTTTCTCAATCTCATCAAACAGGACTACAGAATAAGGATGCCTCCTCACCTGCTCGCTGAGCTGCCCCCCGTCCTCATGTCCCACATACCCCGGAGGAGAACCGATCATCTTGGCCACGCTGTGTTTCTCCATGTATTCAGACATATCAACACGGATCATCGAATCCTCATTTCCGAACAAAGCTTCTGCCAAAGCCTTGGACAGCTCCGTTTTTCCCACTCCGGTAGGCCCAAGAAACAAAAAAGAACCAATAGGACGCCTGGGGTCTTTCAGTCCTACCCGGCCGCGCCTTACCGCTTTCGCAACCGCCGACACCGCCTCATCCTGGCCGATCACTCTCTTATGCAGAGTGACTTCCAGTTTTCGAAGCCGTTCCCCTTCAGATTCCTGGAGCCTCTGTACCGGTATCTTGGTCCACTCAGAGACCACATCCGCGATGTCTGACTCCGCAACATGGATTTCCTTTCCCGCATTTCTCTTCTGGAAGCGTTCTCTCGTCTTCTCTAATTTCTTAGATGCCTCTTCTTTCTCCCGGTTCAGAAGCGCCGCTTCCGCCATATCCCCCTGCCGGATGGATTCCTCGATCTCTCCCCGCAGACGGGCAGTCAGCTCTTCCAGCTCATAAATAGAATCCGGCGCTTTGAATCCCCGCAGGCTTACTTTTGAACAGGCCTCATCCAACACATCGATCGCCTTATCCGGCAAAAATCGATCGCTCACATACCGGTCCGCTAAATATACCGCTCCTTCCAGCGCTTCTTCTTCAATCGTTACGCGATGGTGAGCCTCATACTTTGCTTTCAGGCCTTTCAATATCTCCAGACACTGCTCCTGTGTCGGTTCCTCCACCATAATAGGCTGGAACCGCCGTTCCAGCGCCGCATCTTTTTCAATATATTTCCGATACTCCACAATAGTAGTCGCCCCGATCAGCTGAAGTTCCCCTCTTGCCAGGGAGGGCTTCAGGATATTGGAGGCGTCAATGGCTCCCTCCGCGCCGCCGGCTCCGATGATCGTATGGACCTCATCCAGGAAAAGGATGATATTTCCCGCCGCTTTTACTTCCTGTATCAGACGTTTCATCCGCTCTTCAAATTCTCCTCGGTACTTGGAGCCAGCCACCATTCCCGCCAAATCCATGGTCAGGATCCGCTTATTCTTCATGCTGTCCGGGACCACGCCGGCCGCGATCTGCTGAGCCAGCCCTTCGATCACCGCGGTCTTTCCAACTCCAGGCTCGCCAACCAGGCAGGGATTATTCTTCGTCCTTCTGCTTAAGATCTGCATAAGCCGGCCAATCTCCTCTTTTCTCCCAATCACGGGATCCAGCTTCCCTTCCTCTGCCTGTGCGGTAAGATCCGTACCGAATTGTTCCAGTACACCTTCCTTTTTCCGTACATTTTCCTGGTTCATCTCATCTTGATATTCCCGCGGGTCTGCTCCCAGGACTTCCAAAATATCCTGGAACAATTTCTGCAAGCTGATCCCCAGAGTCAAAAGGATCCTGGTGGCGACGCAGTCCACATCCCGCAGAAGGGCAAGAAGCATATGTTCCGTCCCCGTCTGTTCCGAATGGAAACGAACTGCTTCCGCCTGGCTTTCCTCCAGAATATATTCTAACCTGGGACTGTTTCCGGCCCTTTCTTTTACGACTGTATTCCCTACCGGCGATACCAGTTCATCCACGATTTTCAGAATACTCTCTTCATCCACCCCGTTCGCCGCAAGGACCTGCCCTGCCACGCCGGTATACACCTTCCGCAATCCCAAGAGCAGATGTTCTGTTCCTATATATGGATGCTTCAGTTCTCTAGCCTCAACTCCAGCGATCCTCAGCGCTTCCTTTGCCTGTTCCGTATAATTCATTCTGTCCTTCCCTTTCTATACTCGTCAAAAATCTCATCTACCAGCTCGTGCGCCTCTTCACGGGAAATGTTTTTACAACTCCCTTTGGCCAGCAGAATCCGCAGCTGCCTCTTCAGCTCCAAAAGCGTCTGAGCCTTATTGGCATCAATGGCGATCACCGCGCCTCTTCGCCGGTCAAGCTGAATAAACCCTTCCTGCTTCAAAACAGAATAAGCTTTATTGACTGTATGCATATTGATTCCCACCATATCAGCCAGCTGCCGAACAGAGGGCAATGTATCTCCCTCATGGATCGTCGCTGTAGCAATCCCCATAATGATCTGATTCTGCAATTGCACATAGATTGCCTCGTCACTGTTAAAATCGATTTCTATTATCATAAAATCACCTTTTTCTTTTGTTATATATACATTAGCACACGTGGCATAGGAAAGCAAGTTGTTTTTAGAAGCGCAAAGGGACCCGCGGCTTTTCGCCGCAGGCCCCTTCTCGCAACTTTGAAGGAATTAAGTTTGGAAATTTCTAAGATAAGTGTCGGTCATTAACACAGAGTCTTAATGTCTACATATTCATAGCAGTCAAAGCTGTCCGCAACGTTCTTGCAGGTCAGTTTGCCGTCATAAGTATTGATCGCGGAGTAGATCACTTCATTATCTTTACATGCCTGCTCCAATCCTTTGTTCGCGATCTGCAGTCCGTAGAATACGGTCGCGTTGGTCAAAGCGATCGTAGATGTTCTCGGAACAGCTCCCGGCATATTTCCTACACAGTAGTGAACTACGCCATCTTCAACGAAGATCGGATCGTCGTGATAAGTTACCTTTGTGGTCTCACCGCATCCGCCCTGGTCAACCGCAACGTCAACGAATACAGCGCCTGGCTTCATTTCTTTGAGGTATTTCTTCTTAAAGATCTTCGGAGCGGCTTTTCCTGGGATCAGAACAGAACCGATCACCAGATCCGCCTCTTTAACAGCTTTCTCGATGTTGGCGTCATTGGAAACAAGAGTCTGTACCCGCGCTCCAAACAGGTCATCCAGATAAGCCAGTCTTGGAAGGCTGATGTCCATGATCGTTACATTTGCGCCCATGCCTACCGCGATCTTACATGCGTTTGTTCCTACATTACCGCCGCCCAGGATTACGATATTTGCTTTCGGAGTTCCCGGAACACCAGCAAGGAGAACACCTTCTCCGCCGAATGTCTTCTCAAGATATTTTGCGCCTTCCTGGATACTCAAACGTCCGGCGATCTGGCTCATAGGAGCAAGCAGCGGAAGTCCGCCCTGTTTTGGATCAAATAAAGTCTCATAAGCGACACCTTTTACTTTGCCGTTCAACAGAGCATCTGTCTGCGGTTTGTCCGCCGCCAGGTGCAGATATGTATAGAGGATCAGTCCCTCGTGGAACAGCGGATACTCTTCCGGCAGAGGCTCTTTAACCTTGATCATCATTTCTACTGTATCCCATACTTCCTTAGCCGTATCGATCATCTTCGCTCCGGCTGCCGCATATTCATCATCGGTAAATCCGGAACCGACTCCAGCGCCTTTTTCGATATAAACCTCGTGTCCCGCTCCAACATAAATCTTTACATTGTCAGGAGTCATACCCACACGAAACTCATTGTTTTTGATTTCTTTTACACATCCTACTTTCACTTATCTCTACCTCCTAAATTTAAAAATTTTCCGTTCCGCTTCCGCAGTGTGCAGAAAGTAAATGAACAATATTTTTCACAAAGTTTCTTTTGTGAAGAATATTATTCATTTGTCTTTAAAATTATAGTAACATAAGGTTCTCTATTATTCAATAAAAGTTATTTTTTTCACAAATCCTTTTGAATACGGGTAGTTTTTTCAAATTGTCTTTACAATTTCCTTGCATCTTTGCAGGATTCGTGATTAAATTATCATAGAATAGAACGCATCACCGGAGGCATTTAACCTATGAAAGAACTACACGAACTAATCCATAACGCAAATCTGACCAAAACACAGAAGACCATCGCGGAATTTATCCTCGACAACTCCTCCGAGGCTTGCTTTATGACCTCCACAGAAATTGCCCAAAAGCTTTCCGTCAGCGAATCTTCCGTTATCCGCTTCAGCCGCTCTCTTGGGTTCTCCGGATTTATGGATTTCCAAAAAGCGCTGAGGAAAAGCTATCAGGGGAAGGTTTTAAACATTTCCAGTTCTATTACCGTCCCTTCCCAGCGGGCTGCCAAGGCCTCAAAGCTTGGGAAAGATTCTGAATATATCCAGCTCCATTTCAATAATGCCGCCAAAAATCTAGAAACCGTTTTCGTCAACAATACCAGCGCTTCTTTTCGCGAAGCCGCCGGGCTGATCATCAAGGCCCGGCGCAGATATATTGTTGCCACCCGCGGGAACGCCTGTCTTGGCGATTATTTTCTTCTATATCTGAAGCACATGCTTCCAAACGTGGAAACCACCGCTTCCAGCTCCATCAGTCCAATCGATCACATCTGCAGCATCACCAAGGACGACTGCCTGATCGTGTTTAGTTTCCCCAGGTATTCATCTGTGGACCGCTGTGTTGTGGAAATGGCCAAGGAAGCCGGCGCTTCCATCGTAGTCATCACCGATAAGCCAAGCGCCCTGCTGGCCCCGTACGCTTCCGCCCTGATCACAGTTCCGGTAGACAGCAGTACTTTTTTTAATTCAATGATCGCTCCCCAGTTTGCGGCGGAAATCCTGTTGGACGTGATCAGCCATCAGGTAAAGGGCATTGAGAAACGGCTGAAAAAGATCGACCGTTACTTAGGAGAACTTGGAAATTACTAGTAATTCTGATATAATAAGAGAAAACACGACCGGCAAGGGCGCCGCAGAAGTTCTGCGCGTCCTTTTTTCATGTCTGAACTAAAAACCCTATTTCATTTGCAGAAGGAGGAATATCTTATGAGTGCGTTTGACAAGATCAGCAGCGGGTTCTCCGGCGTAGATGCTCTATTGGATCATATCCGCATGGGCGACAATGTAGTGTGGCGTGTGACTGCCCTGGAAGAATTCCGCTTCTTTGCCGAGCCATTTGCCCGGCAGGCGATTCAGGACGGGCGTAATCTGATCTATATGCGCTTCGCGGGCCATGAGCCTTTACTGACTCCGCGTCCCGGCCTTAAAATCCGCGAATTCGACCCGGATAAAGGGTTTGAGGCGTTTACGGTAGACATTTACCAATGCATCGCAAAAGAGGGACGGGACGCGTTCTACATTTTTGACAGCCTCTCTTCCCTTCAATCTGCCTGGTATACAGATCTTATGATGGGGAATTTCTTCCAGGTAACCTGTCCCTTCTTATTTCGTCTGGACACCGTAGCTTATTTCCCGCTCCTGCGGGGGCGCCACTCCTATGAGGCTGTAGCCAGGATACGGGATACCACTCAGCTCCTTCTTGATGTCCATACCGGAGACGCTCTCTATCTGCACCCTCTCAAAGTATGGAACCGATATTCTGCCAAAATGTTTCTTCCCCACTCTTATGACCAGGCGTCCGGGGCCTTCCGCACCTTAGAAGACGGCGTAGCCTTAAGCCGGTATTACCAGCTGCTGGAAGAGGAAGAAACAGAAATGACGGACCAAAATTATGACAGTCATGACCGCTTCTTCTCCATGGCCAGAGAGGCTTATCGGAGAGGAACTTTTGACCTGGACACAGAACAGCAGATTCTGGAAAGCACTTTGACCAGAGATTCCCGCCTGCAGGAAATGATCAAGAAGTACTTTTCTCCTAAAGACTATTTTCTCATCCGGGACCGAATGGCTGGAAGCGGTTCTATCGGCGGGAAAGCCTGCGGCATGCTGCTTGCCCGCAAGATCGTCCATCAGCATCTTCCTCAATACTTGGCACATCAGGAACCTCATGATTCTTTTTATATCGGTTCCGATGTCTTCTATACTTATATCGTCTCCAACAACTGCTGGGAAACCCGCATTGCCCAGCGGACGCAGGACGGGTACTTTAAGAAGGCTCAAGACCTGAGGAACGCCCTCTTGTCTGGAACTTTTCCTCCTGACATCCGTGAGAAATTCCGGTCTATCATCGAATATTTTGGGCAAAGTCCGATCATCGTCCGCTCTTCCAGCTTTCTGGAGGACGGATTTGGGAATGCGTTTGCCGGCAAATACGAGTCTGTTTTCTGCGTCAATCAGGGTACCCCGGAGGAGCGTCTCTTGGCCTTCGAAGATGCGGTGCGCGCCGTTTACGCCAGTACCATGGATCTCTCCGCCTTGGAATATCGAAGGCAAAGAGGATTGGAACAACACGATGAGCAAATGGCCGTTCTGGTCCAAAGAGTTTCCGGCTCCTACCACGGCCCTTACTTCTTCCCCTCCGCCGCCGGAGTTGGTTATAGTTACAGCGTTTATCGCTGGAACTCCGATATGGATCCCTCTGCGGGCCTTCTTAGGATCGTGGCCGGACTTGGGACACGAGCGGTAGACCGGACAGAAAATGATTATCCCAGGCTGGCGAATCTGGACCGTCCTTCCGCCTCTATGCACAGCACTGCCGCAGACAGGCATCGTTTCTCCCAGAGGAACCTGGATGTTCTGGACACCAGCCAAAATGCTCTCGTCACCATTTCCGCCGACTCTCTGATCGAGCAGCTCCCACTGTGGTATAAAAAAGCGGTTATGGAAAGAGACTATGAGGCTGAAGCTACCCTGGAACGGATGAACCGGCGCCGGCAGGTCTGGTTCATTACCTGCCAGAAACTTCTGGAAAACAAAGAATTCACAGACATTATGCGGCAGATCCTCCACACTCTGGAGAAGGTTTATGAACATCCGGTAGACATCGAATATACTGTCAACCTGGACGAACAAGGCCGTTTTGTAATAAATCTGCTCCAATGCCGGCCTCTGTACACCGGTCATCAAGGATCATCTGTAGAGATCCCTTTATTGGCGGACAAAGACATCTTCTTTTCCCTTCAGAATTCTTCCATGGGAAATTCCGTCAAAGAAAAGATTGATGTTGTCGTCCAGATTGACCCCACAGCCTACTACAACTATCCTTACAGCCTGAAATCCCAGGCCGCAGAAGCAGTAGGACAAATCAATCGGTTTTATCGGGGAAAAGGAAAACATCTTCTCCTTTTATCTCCAGGCCGCCTGGGCACCTCCTCCCCAGAGCTGGGTGTCCCCGTCAGATTCGCGGATATCTCCGGGTTTAGAGGCATCTGCGAAGTCTCCGACAGCGGGGCCGGATACCTTCCGGAGCTAAGTTATGGAAGCCATATGTTCCAGGATCTGATCGAAGCAGGTATCTTTTACTGCGCTATTTGGAACGACCATCGAACAAAAATCTATCATCCAGATCTTTTTATCCAATGCAGGAACATCTTTCCGGAAATCTGTCCAAATATGGAATCTCTCTTTCCCATGTTCCGGGTGGCAGAGCCTGAAGAATTGTATTATTGGAACGACCCAATATCCGGGAAAACGATGTGCGGATGTCAATTGGGGACGGGGGATTTTTAAAAATCCCCCGTCCCCAATTACAACAAGAACTCGCTCATCACTGAATTGCTGACATCGATCCCTCGCTCGGTCAACCGCACATACTCTCCTTTTTTCTCCATCAATCCCAGGCGGTACATCCGCTCCAGCACCTCTTTGTATACACGGTCCATAGAACTTCCGAAATTCTCCGCAAACTGTTCCAGCGACACTCCTTCCGTTTTCCTCAAGCCCAGAAACATGTATTCTTCCATCTGTTCCTGCAGGGTCAGCTCCTGTGGCTCTTCACCCTCTGCCCAGCGGCGGTTATCGATCAAAGAAGCGGCTCCGCTCCCGATGCCCAGGTAGTCGGTCCGGTTCCAGTATCCCAGGTTATGCCTGCACTCGTACCCTTTCTTGGCATAATTGGAGATCTCATAGCGGTGATATCCGTAGGACGCCAGAATCCTGGCTGTATCGTAATACATCTGCCGCTCTGCTTCTTCACCGGGCAGTTCATCCGCGTGCCCTCCTTCTCCGTATCGCTCATAGAAAGGCGTTCCTTCCTCGATGATCAGACTGTAGGCGGAAATATGCTCCGGCCCAAGCTCCGCCGTCCTCCTAAGAGTCTGATCCCAGCTTTCCACCGTCTGATAAGGGATCGCCGAGATCAAGTCCACATTGATATTCCTAAAGCCTTCCTCTCTGGCTAGCCGGTAAGTATCCAGGAAATCCTGAACGGTATGGATCCTTCCCAACATCTTTAACTCTTGGTCATCCATGGACTGCAGGCCGATACTCAGCCGGTTGATGCCCACCTTCCGGTATGTTTTCAGTTTTTCCCGCGTCACTGTCCCCGGATTCATCTCCGTAGTGATCTCCGCATCCCTTGCTAAGGTAAATGTCTCCCAGATCGCCTGAAAAACCGCTTCCGTCTGCTCTGCTTTCAGGATGGACGGCGTACCGCCGCCCAGGAAAATGCTGACAACCGAAGAAACCTCTGCCAATTCTCCGTAGGAACGGATCTTCCGGCAAAGGTTTTCCACATAGGCCTGCCGCTCCTCCTCACCGGCCGGAGCGGACAGGAAATCACAGTATTTACACTTGCTGACGCAAAAAGGAATATGAAGATATAATTCTAAGGGTTTCATACAAGAACCTCTCTTATTTATCATCCAGCTTCAAAACGCTCATAAAGGCCTTCTGCGGAATCTCTACATTGCCCACCTGGCGCATCCGCTTCTTTCCTTCTTTTTGCTTCTCCAAAAGCTTCTTCTTCCGGGTGATATCTCCGCCGTAACATTTGGCCAGCACGTCTTTGCGCAGAGCGCGCACGGTCTCCCTGGCAATGATCTTACTGCCGATCGCCGCCTGGATCGGAATCTCGAAAAGCTGGCGCGGAATCTCTTCTTTGAGCTTCTCGCACATCTTCCGGCCTCTCTCATAAGCCGTATCCCCGTGGACAATGAAGGACAGCGCGTCCACTTCTTCCTTGTTGATCAGGATATCCAGCTTCACTAATTCAGACTGCTCGTAGCCGGCCAGCTCATAATCAAAGGAAGCATACCCTCTGGACCGGGATTTGAGAGCGTCAAAGAAATCATAAATGATCTCGTTGAGCGGAAGCTTATAACGCAGGACCGCACGGGTCTCTTCAATGTATTCCATTCCCTCGTACACGCCCCGCCGCTCCTGGCACAGATCCATGATAGATCCGATGTACTCTGACGTCACCATGATCTCCGCTTTCACCACCGGCTCTTCCATGTAATCAATCTCCGATGGATCCGGCAGATTGGTGGGATTCGTCAGATCGATCACTTCGCCATCCGTCTTATAAACCTTATAAATAACGCTGGGCGCCGTTGTTACAAGATCCAGGTTATATTCCCGTTCCAGCCGCTCCTGGATGATCTCCAGGTGCAAAAGCCCCAAGAAGCCGCATCGGAACCCAAAGCCGAGAGCCACTGAAGTCTCCGGTTCAAACTGAAGAGACGCATCGTTTAACTGCAATTTTTCCAGCGCGTCTCTCAGATCCGGATACTTCGCCCCATCCGCCGGATACATGCCGCAGTACACCATAGGATTGACCTTCCGATATCCAGGCAGAGGCTCCGCGCAGGGATTCTGGGCGTTGGTCACTGTATCTCCAACTCTGGTTTCTTTCACATTCTTCAGGCTGGCAGTAATATAGCCTACCATGCCCGCGCTCAGTTCTTCACAGGGGATCAGCTGGCCAGCCCCAAAATAACCTACTTCCACCACTTCCGCCTTGGCTCCTGTAGCCATCATCCGGATCGGCGTACCTTTTTTCACCACTCCGTCTTTGATCCGGCAGAACACGATCACACCTTTATAAGAATCATAGACGGAATCGAAGATCAGGGCTTTCAGCGGCGCATTGGGATCGCCTTGGGGCGCCGGGATCTTTTCCACCACCTGTTCCAGAACCTGATCCACATTCAGCCCCGTCTTCGCGGAAATCTGGGGCGCATCGGAAGCTTCGATCCCGATCACGTCCTCAATCTCCTCGATCGCCCGCTCTGGTTCCGCGCTTGGAAGGTCAATCTTATTGATGACCGGCATCACGTCCAGATCATGATCCAGCGCCAGATATACATTCGCCAGAGTCTGGGCTTCCACCCCCTGAGCCGCATCCACCACCAGGATCGCGCCGTCGCAGGCCGCCAGGCTTCTGGATACCTCATAGTTAAAGTCCACGTGCCCTGGGGTATCAATCAGATTGAAAATATATTCTTCTCCATCCTTAGCCTTGTATACTGTCCGAACTGTCTGGGCTTTGATAGTGATCCCTCTCTCCCGCTCCAGCTCCATATTGTCCAGCACCTGCGACTGCATCTCCCTGCTGGTCAAAAGTCCCGTCATCTCAATGATCCGGTCCGCCAGCGTGGATTTTCCGTGGTCGATATGGGCGATGATACAAAAATTACGAATTTTGCTCTGATCTATCTCTGCCATTGTCTGTCCTTTCTTCCTGGTATCATTTCTATCAAACTAAGTTTGCCGCGTAAGTCTTCAATCTAGTTTCTGCTTGCTAGTTTCTGCTTGGAGACGCCTGTTTCGTCCTGGAAGCAATAAACAGCTCCACACTCATCCGGTCTCCCAGCCGCCCTGTCTTTACTGCCTCTTCCAGTTCTGCCGCCTCTTCCATAGCGCTTCTTAGCTCCCCGCTTTTAAAGTCCCGGCACTGCCGCATATATTTTCCCGCCACAAAAGGATGCAGTTTCGCCACTTTTGCGATCCGCGCTTTGTCCGCGCCGGTTTTCATCAATTCTTTGACTTCCAGAAGAAGCCGGAACTGCCTGGCCAAAAGATACAAGATCCGCATGGGAGGTTCCTTCAATGCCAGCAGGTCATAGTAGTATTCCAGGGCTTTCTTCTGCTGCCGCTTCGCGACTGCTTCCACCATGTCAAAGATCTGGTTGGTGATCTGAACGGTGCAGATCGCATCGATGTCCTCTTCCGTGATCTGACTTCTTCCCATAGTATAGGCAAATAGTTTGTCCATCTCCTGGGTCAGATTCTCCATATCCGTTCCTGCCCGCTCTACCAGATGGCGGGCCGCTTTCTCTGTGATCTGCTTCCTTTCACGCTTCATACAGCCGGCAATCCAGTAGAGCAAGGTTTTCTCATCCTGGCGCCCCAGCTCCACAGCCCGTCCCTTAGCCTTCACAGCCTTGTACATCCTGCCTCTTTTGTCTACCTCATTTTCCACAAAAAGAAAGCAGGCTGTCTCCGGCACCTCTTGTAGGTAGTCGGCAAGCTGCGGCTCAGAACTCTTAAAAAAACCGGAATTCTCTACCACGATCAGCCTGCGCTCCGCAAAAAAAGGCATAGTCTGCGCAAGATCGATAAGCTCCGCGCTGTCGATGCCCTTTCCCTCATAGCAGGCATAGTTCATCGTATCGCCTTCCGGCAGCATGGCCTTGATAAGCCTTTCTTTGTATTGCTTCTTCAGGTACGCCTCCTCTCCATAGAGGAGGTATACCTGCTTAAACTGTCCTGTTTTAATGTCTTCATTTAGACTTTTCATAGATTATCTGATCATATCCCTCGTAATCTCATCTAAACTGTGAGCTCCACACATCGCCATTGTGTCGGCAAGTTCATCCGCCAGCTTTTGAACCAGCACGTTCACTCCCTCTGCGGCAGCTCCATAGACGGCAGTCACAAATGGACGGCCGATCAATACCGCGTCCGCTCCCAGGGCCAGAGCCTTAAATACATCTACGCCTGAACGGATTCCGCCGTCCACCAGGATCTTCATATCCGCTCCCACCGCTTCTGCGATCTCCGGCAGAACTTCCGCGGTGGTCGGACACTGATCCAGAACCCGGCCGCCATGATTGGATACTACGATCGCGGAGGCTCCCGCTTCTTTTGCTTTCAAAGCCCCTTTCACCGTCATGATCCCTTTTACCACAAATGGCACGCCAGCCGCCGCAACGACTTCTTTTAGCTCTTCCACCGTCTTGCTTCCCGCCGGCGGGGTCAGATTCTTCAAAAACGGAAGGCCGGCCGCATCAATATCCATAGCCGCCGCAAAAGCCCCTGATTCTCTTACCAGCGCGAACTTTTCTTTCAATGTGTTGATATCCCATGGCTTCACCGTTGGGATCCCGCGGCCGCCAGCGCTTTTAATGGCCTTGGTGGCTCCTTCCATAACCGCCGGATTGGTTCCATCCCCGGTAAAAGCCGCAATACCAGCGTCCGCGCAGGCAGATACCAGGATATCGTTATATTCCAGATCATCATACTTATCGCCGTAGTGCATCTTCATCGATCCGATAGGCGCGGCAAAGATCGGATAGCGCATGGTCTGGCCAAAAATCGAAAGACTGGTATCCACCGGCTTATTCTCACAGATGGTATCCATATTGATGCACAGTTCCTGCCATTTCTCATAATTCTGGATCGCTACCGTTCCGGTTCCTTTCGCGCCAGGTCCTGGGATTTTATTGGAACAGGCCTTGCCGTTGCAGACCGGACAGGCTTTGCAATACTCGCCGATACAGGTTCTTGCCTGCTGTAATACCTCTTCATAAGTCATGAATGATTCCTTCTTTCTTTTCTATGATTTCAAAATTTTTCTTCCTACAGAAGTATACTAAATTTCAAGAATTAATTCAACTGCAAAAACCCGGTTATAGTCATGGTTTTCCCGTCCGTCTCTATCTCTACCGCCCCTGAATCCGCCGTAGAGCAAACTTTGCTTCCTGCTTTCTTTAGCCGGTCCACTGTATCCGGATGGGGATGGCCATACCGATTGTCTGCTCCAGCAGAAATCACAGCATAGGCAGGCGGCGCCGCTTCCAGGAAAACTTCCCCGGTGGAGCTTCCCGAACCGTGATGAGCCACTTTCAGCACATCCCAGCTTATTTCTCCATAGGATTCTTTCAGCCTTTTCGTCAAAACTTCTTCCCCTGTCCCTTCCACATCTCCCGTCAGCAGAAGATCAAAATCTCCATACCGCAGGGCCAGCACCATGGATGCCTCGTTGCCGGGCTCCCCGGCAAAATCCTCTTTTGGATGCAGACAGGTTAAAGTCATTCCTCCGCCGGCAAGTTTTTGTCCCGGATGGATCACCATTACAGGGATTCCCGCTTCTTCTGCCTTTCCCGCCAATGTTTTCAAATGTTCCTCCCATAGTTCCTCCGGCGGCAGTACCAATGCTCCTATGGTGATCCCCTGATCTCTTCTTTCGATCAGCTCTTCCGCCCCGCTGTAATGATCCAGATCTCCATGGGTGATCAGCACCCAGTCGATCCGGCTCTCCCCTTTTGCTTTAAGAAATGGTTCGATCCGGTACTTTCCGATCTGCTCCTCTGTACTGCTGCCCCCGTCGATCAAATAGGTGCCGCCCTTTGGATCCCGGATAAAGATCCCGTCTCCCTGCCCCACATCCAGCACAGTAACAGACAGCTGCCCCTGCGGCCCGGGCGGGAATAAAATAACCCCCGCCCCAATGCACCAAAGGATAGGAACTACCGCCGCCGCCAATCTCTGTCCCTTAGTCTTGTCCTTCCCTTTGCTTTCTTCCTTCTTCTCCTTCTTTCCCCGCCTCCACAGGCAGAGCAGACTAAGGCTCAGACAAAGATAATAGACTGCCATCTGCCATATCTCCGGTTTCCCTGTGATCACGCGCGAACCAGGCAGCGCCGCCATCAGCCGGCAGCTCTCTTCGTAGATCCAGAAGATCCCCCGGCATATCTGCAGCAGCAGTTCGCCCAAAGAAGGCACGAAAAAAAGCGTCAGACTTCCCGCGAGTCCCAGCACAAGAAGCAGGGAAAACAGAGGGATCACCAGAAGATTTAGGATCAGAGAATAGGGTGGGAATTCAAAGAAATACCACGCAAGAATCGGAAAGATCATCAGATTGACGCAAAGGCTGGCCCAAAATCCCTGAGCAGGAAGCCTCTCAAAACACGGAAGCAGGACCAACATTCCCAATACCGCTCCGTAAGAGAGCCAGAATCCCCCGTCAAAGAGATATAAGGGCTTCCAAAGGACTGCCGCCGCCGCGGAAAAGGACAGCGCTGTCAGGCCGTCATAATGTCTGCCCGTCATATCCGCTCCGATCCTGAACAGAAACATCAGAAACGCCCGCACTACCGAAACCGTCAGACCGATCATCAGAACATACAGACCAAGGAATATGATTCCCGCCGCTCCGCCCCCTATGTAAGAACCGGTCCCGCGCCGAAAGATCTGGTATACGCCAAGACCGATGAAGGAAATATGCAAACCGGATATAGCCAGAATGTGACCAATCCCCTGATCCTGATACAGTTCCTTCACCTGCGGGTCCATTCCCGCCTTCTCTCCCAGCAGGATAGCCGACAGGATAGTTCCGTCTTTCTCTCCCATGGTCTCGATCAGTCCCTTCCTCCACATCTGGCGGAACTGATACAATCCCTCCCTGAAATAATCGGTATCCCTGTCCGTCACCTGAATCCTGGCGGCCCATACGCTTCCATAGATCCCCCGCCTGCGGTCGTACAGCCGCCGGTCAAAACCTCCGGGATTGCGCGCCTCCTCTTGCGGGAACACCTGGCCTTCCACAACCAGACGGTTTCCAATGGCAATTTCTTTTTTCTTGTCATCATAAACGATGATTCCGGGTATCTGGAACGAATGTCCCTTAGACCTTACAGAATTGTCCTTTAGATATAAGATTTGATAATCTTCTTTCGTTTCTCTTTGATAGATCTGGCCCGCAAAACAGATAATCTCTTTTTCCTCTCCCCAGGTTTCCATCGGAGAAGGCTTAAGCTCTTTCAGAAACTTTCCTCCTCCGGCAAAGACCTGGATGCACAGGATCAAAAATACTGCCAGGCTCATAAAACATAATGGCCGATTCTTCAATTATCCTCCTCTATCAGATCTGCGTTCATGGAAAATGGCTGGCTGATGTCGATCGCCCCCTGATAGGAGATATTCGTCTCCCCATTGACAAGAATCTGGACCTGCCCCGCATTTCCGCTTCCCGCAATAGAATTCACAATTGAGCAGATCGTAAGCTCAGGATCCACATTTTCCACTGCCGTCAGAAACTCTTCGCTGAAATTCACATAACAGACACCGTCTCTGACGGAAATTCCCAGAAGCCTTGTCTCTTCTGGAAGCGTTGGAAGGAGCTCTTCATCGGAAGGGCCCTTGATCAGCTGCTCAACGATCATTTTCTCTGCCGAATTATTGCTGTTGTAGCGCATGCGGACCTCTTTGCGCACCAGCTTATCCCCATTAGAATTCGCGAAATACAGGCTGAAATCTCCCACCTGATACGAATGAAGGGAAGAGCCTACATTCTGTACAAAATCCTCTGATGTCATAGCTCCCACGGCATTTCCGTCCCTTCCCACCAGGGGAGTATCGCCAATATAAAACTCTACTGAATCCACGCCTTCGATCTGGGTCAGCGACTGGACAACGGCGGCTCGCAAAAGCACTTCCGACACCCGATCCATCTCTTGGTAATCTTCTGTAAAATACAGCGCCAGCCTGCCTTCATCCAGCACGCACTTTTCCACCGCGACCCCCTGCGGAAACGCGCTTTTATAATCAACGGAATCCGTAGCGGCCTGAAGTTCTTCCAGCATAGATTCCACCGCCTGCTCCGTTTCTTGATCCAGGTCTCCCGCTTCCTGCTTTACTAAACCTGTCCCATCTGTATTGACATAGTAAAGAAAGGGGCCGTCTCCTTCCTTCTCTTTGCCTGCCGCGCATCCGGCAAGGAGAGATATCACGGCAGTCAAAAGCAGCAAAAAATAGATTTTTTGTTTCATCCGGTCCTCCTTTCTCCTACGCCACATAGGTCAACGGAATCCGTATGGTAAAAGTCGTGCCTTCTCCCGGCTGGCTGAATACTTTGATCGCTCCTCTGTGCATCACGACAGCGCTTCTGGCAATAGAAAGTCCCAGACCGGTTCCTCCGATCTCTCTGGAACGGGACTTGTCCACCCGGTAAAAACGTTCGAAAATATGCTCTACATCCGGTTTTGAAATACCAATACCGGAATCCGCCACTTCCAGATAGAAGAACTTATGGTCCGCATTCAAAGACACGTGGACCCACCCAGATTCTTTGTTATACTTAATGGCGTTTTCCACCAGATTAGAGATTGCCAGAGAAAGCTTCACTTCATCCACTTCCGCCGTAACGGGCCGGAAGCTTTCAAAGATTACCTCTACATTCTGGCTGGCCGCGATAGGACGGAGCCTTTTTAGGATCTTCTCTACCAATTCATTGATATTCTCCGACTGGATATTCATCACATTGGCGGTTTTGTCCAGTTTCACCAGAGACAGCAGGTCATTGATGATCTTATTTTCCCGTTCGATCTCTTCCGACAGATCTCCCATAAACTCCTTATAGAGTTCTACCGGGGCATCCTCCTGGATCAGCAGAGAATCCGCCAGCACCTTCATAGATGTCAAGGGCGTCTTCAATTCATGGGATACATTGGACACAAATTCCTGTCTGGAATCATTGAGGACTTTCATCCGCCCCAACATTTTGTTAAACGCTTCTGAGATCAGCTTTGTCTCTGTATACGCGTTCTCATGGAGATACTGGTCTTCATATCCTTCTGTCACCGCCTCGATGGACCGGGTGATCCTTTTAAACGGCCGAACCATCAAAAAGCCTGCTCCTACCGCAAGCAGCACTGCCACCAATGCCGTAACCGCCCAGACCGCCCATGTCTGTCCCTCCAGAACTGCCAGCTGATCCGCGATCACATCGGTAGAAACGCTTATCAGCATAACTCCTGTCACTCCTTCGGAAGATCCGTCCAGAATCGGAGATGTAATCTCGATATATTTGTTCCCGGCATCATATTGGCTGGTTCCCTGTCCCTGGAAACAGCGGATCACATCCTCTGATATGATGGTCTTTCCCTCGTCCATATCATAGGTATCTTCCACGATCTGATAATCACCGTTGATGATCATGACCCGTCCATTATAAATATTCGTCATCTGGGTAAGTTCTGTCTGGATGACCTCCGACGCGACCCCGCTTGAATAATCCACATTGCTCAGCCGGTCGCAGAGAATAGTACACTGATTCTGTATCTCAGCAGTCCGCATTTGGACCGCATAGTCTTCATAACCGCTTAAGATCACTGCCCGCATGATCAGACCAGGCACCATGCCCGCCAGAATGATCAGGACAATGATCCGAAAGCGGAGACTCTTTAATCTGCCGATTTTGATATATTTCTTAACCCCTGAAATAATAACCCACTCCCCACTTGGTATATACATATTTCGGATCACTTGGATTGGCCTCGATCTTCTCCCGGAGTCTCCGGATATGTACATCTACCGTTCTTGCGTCGCCGGGATACTCATATCCCCACACAATATTCAAAAGATTCTCCCTGCTGTATACCTTGCCCGGATTCGTCGCCAGGAGTTCCAAAAGGTCAAATTCTTTCGCCGTCAGGTTGATCTCCCGCTCCCCAATGATCACTCTCCTGCTTTCACAGTCGATCTTCATATCGCCTTTTATCACGACCTTACGGCTGTCTTTCTCTTCATGCCGTTTTCCGGTACGGCGCATGATCGCTTTAATACGGGCTTTGACTTCAAGAATATTAAAAGGTTTTGTTATGTAATCATCCGCTCCGTACTCCAGTCCCAAGATCTTATCCATGTCGTCCCCCTTGGCCGTCAGCATAACGATCGGCACATCAGAGAATTCCCGGATCTGCTGGCATACCTCAAATCCGTCATGCTTAGGAAGCATCACATCCAGGAGCAGAATATCATAATCATTTTCTCTTGCCAGCTTCAGCGCCTCTTCTCCGTCATAGGCGCAGTCCACCTCCATGCCGTCCTGCTCAAGACTGTAACGGATTCCTTTTACGATCAGTTTTTCATCATCCACGACCAATACCTTTTTGCTCATACTTGTCTCCCCTGTCAAATCTTGATTTGATCTTCTATCTTGCCGAATATCCCGTCTTTGATCCCATCGATCTCTTTCAGTTCTTCTACGGACTGAAAGCCCCCTTTTTCTTCTCTGTATTCCAGGATTGCTTCCGCTCTTGCCTCTCCGATCCCGGAAAGAGTCATAAGTTCTTCCTTATCGGCGGTATTTAGATTCACCTTCCCGTCGTCCGCCGCGGGACTCTGCCCCGGCTGTCCCGAAGAATTCTCCGCCTCTTGCGCGGAGGGCACATAGATCTGCTGTCCGTCCGCAAGTTTCTGCGCCTGATTTACCTGCTGGGACGCCGCTTCTTCCGTCATTCCTCCCGCGGCATCCAATGCCTGGTAGACGCGGCTTTCTGACGGCAGTTCATAAACTCCGGGACTTTTGACCTGCCCGCAGACATGGACATAAATCTTCTCTTCCTCCTGCTTCTTGGCGCTTTCCGATCCCGTCTCGTCTTCCTGGGTCTGTGCTTCCTCCAGAGGAATCTCCTCTTTCTTTTCATCCCGACAGCCTGCCGCTGTCACAAGTACCATCCACACTGCCAACAGATAAATTTTTCTCCATTTTCTACGCATAACCTTTCTCCTTTACAGTTTGTCAGACTGTAAATACCCCTCTTATGCCTAGATAGGCTTATTGTACTATTTCCATTGGAAAATTGCAACTCCAATCAATGCGATTCCCATGCCGATCACCTTCCGCCATTCCAGCGGTTCTTTATCCACGCCAAACAAGCCTAAGAGCTCGATCAGATAGGCCACGATCAGCTGTGCGATCACGATCAAAAGGGCGGATTTAGCAGGCCCAAGCTGTTCCATACTTTTTACTACCGT
>CABPCP010000053.1 GCA_902406105.1 uncultured Mordavella sp. | reverse complement strand
CCTCTAATGTACGCAATCTCCGAGGACGGGGATGTTAATCTTCGTGGGATCATCATCGTAGGGTCTCCTGACGATAATGAGGATAAATATCTGTCGGCAGAACGGGTTGGCGTGAGCCTGGAGTGCGCCAGGGCGGACGGAGCGATTTTCTCCTGCAACGGGCTGGGGAATAATCATGTAGACTACGCTCATGCCATTGAGGCGGCAGAAGAAAGAGGGGTGCCGGTGGTGGCCCTCAGCATGGTGCCGGCCAAAGACTTTGTGGTACAAAATAGTCATCTTGCGGAGGATGTGGTATGTTACTACAAAGCCATGGAAAAGACAGGGGCGGCAGGAGACGAGACTACGGTGCTGGCGGAGAATACGGTAAATGAGCTGGACGCCAGGAAGGCGCTGGCCCGGCTGAAATTAAAGATGCGAAAGAATGAGGAAAAGGAGTAAAAAGAAACGATGAAACCAGAAGAAATGTCCTGTATCGACTGTACAGTCAAAAACTGCGACAAAGGAGATAAGACCTACCCGGCGTTCTGTCTGACTACCCACATGGATCAGGAAATCCTGCAGGATGCCCTGGCGTGTTACGCAGAAGAAGAAAACCATGCCGTGATGGTTGCCGCGGCGGAAGTGGAGTATGAGCATTACTGCAAGTATACGCGGGTGGAGGAGATCATGGCCTTTGCCAAAAAAATTGGGGCCAAGAAGATTGGAATCGCAACCTGCGTAGGCCTTTTGAAAGAGAGCCGGACTTTGGCGGCGATTTTGCGGAAGCATGGCTTTGAGGTATATGGCGCGGCATGTAAAGTGGGAGCGGTGCCCAAAACGGAAGTAGGCATCCCGGAAGAATGCTGTCAGATCGGAAACCACATGTGCAACCCGGTCTTGCAGGCAAAGTTTTTAAATGCGGCCAAGACGGATCTGAATGTGGTCATGGGACTGTGCGTGGGACATGACAGTCTTTTCTACAAATATTCAGAGGCGCTGACCACTACAGGAGTGACGAAAGACCGAGTTCTGGGACATAATCCGGCAGCAGCGCTGTATATGGTGGATGGCTATTATAAGAAGCTGATGGAGGAAGAGTAAAGAGCAAAATTTAAAGAAAGAGAGAAATAGGCAGTCTGGTTTTAAAAACCGGCTGCTTTTCTTTTTTTATGAAAGAAATTCTTTTGTTGATCTGCGGGACGTCTTTAATAATCCTGCGCTGAAAAAGGAGCAAAACTCCGTTTTTTCTTCCGCAAATCCCCGTGGTTGCCCAAAGTGAGAAACTGTGGGAATCCAATGGGGAGAAAATCCGGAGCAACGCTCCAGATGCCCTGTTTCCAAGCCCTCCCGGTTTACAAACATTTAATATTGCCTTGAACTTTTATTAAAAGTCGGTTGTTATGATATATCCAGTCTTGCCAAAGCTTAAGTGAAAAGGAAGGATTGATATCATGACAAAGAAAATCCGATTGAAGAAAATAGGTACGGTCAGCGCGTTTGTACTTCCGGCGATGATCCCGCTGATCGTATTCTGGATTTACCCTATTCTCAGAACGGTATACATCAGCTTTACCGACTGGGACTATATGACGCCGGATTATAATTTCGTAGGTTTTCAGAACTTTCTCGATCTGTTCCAGGACAGCCGGTTCTACGATGCTCTGTGGAATACGGTGGTCTTCTGTCTGGGCACTCTGATCCCAACGATCGTGCTGGGACTTATGCTGGCCCTTCTCATGCAGAAGGCGTTTAAAGGAAGCGGGATCGTGAAGTTTATCTTATTCTCTCCTTGGATCACACCAACGGTAGCGATTTCTATCGTGTGGGTGTGGATTTATGACCCGGATACCGGAATCGCCAACGCAATCTTGAATTTCCTCCATCTCCCTTCGCTGGAGTGGATCAACAGCTCCGATACCGCAATGCTGGCGGTGATCATCGTGACCATCTGGAAAAGCCTTGGATATGCCATGATCTTTTATCTGTCCGCGCTGGAGAAGGTGCCAAAAGAACTGTATGAGGCCAGTTCTCTGGACGGGGCGAAAGGATGGCAGAGATTCCGGGATGTAACATTGCCGGGAGTATCTCCCACCACATTCTTTCTGTCTATTATTACAATGGTCAATTCTCTGCAGGCATACGATCAGATTCAGATCCTGACACAGGGAGGACCGTCTGGAAGCACCAGAACGCTTCTTTATATGTACTATCAGCTTGGGTTTGAAGAATTCAGCATGGGACAGGCAACAGCAGTGGCCATCGTGCTGATCCTGATCACGATAGTGCTCTCAGCAGTGCAGTTTACCGCATCCAAGAAATGGGTGCACTATTAGGAAGGAGGATCGTGATGAGTATAGGAAAAGCGTTAAGAGGCAGCGGGAAGGCAGTGATCCTTTTTATTTTCAGTGTGTTCACCATTTTCCCTTTTATCTGGATGATCATAAGCGCGCTGAAGACCAAACAGGAGATCATGGATGTGAGCCACTTTTTCCCAGAGACTTTCCAGTGGCAGAACTTTGTGAGCGTATTTACGGATTCACCTTTGATGCGGTATGTGGGAAACAGTTTGTTTGTGTCCGTGTTTACGCTGGTGATCCAGATCGTGACGGGAGCGATGATCGCTTACGCCATCGTATTTCTTACCTTTAAGGGCCGTGCAATCCTGTTTGGGATCATCATGTGTACCTATATGGTTCCGACAGCGGCTACATACATACCCAGCTATATTATTCTGTCTGACATGCAGCTGCTGGATACCTTTACAGGTCTGATCATCTCCAACTGTGTCAGCATATTCGGAATCTTCCTGCTGCGGCAGGCATTCATGCAGGTGCCCAAAGGCCTGATCGAGGCGGCCAGGATCGACGGGGCAAGTCATTGGAAGATCCTGTGGAAAGTGGTATGTCCGATTACGAAGTCTTCTTTTATTACGTTTGGACTGATGAACTTTATCACCTGTTACAACAATTATATGTGGCCATCCTTGATCACAGATTCTGATTCCAAGATGCTGGTATCACAAGGCTTGCGCAAGTTCTTTATCGAAGGCGGAGCCTATGGGACAGAGTGGGCGATGGTCATGGCGGGAAGTACAGTGATCGTGCTGCCGCTTCTGATCCTGTTTGCGTTCACACAGAAATGGTTCATCAGCGGAATCGGCGGCGATACAGGAATGAAGGGATAAGGAGGAATCACTGTGAACGGCATACAATTAAAGCATGTATATAAAGAATATGAAAATGGATTTAAGGCAGTAAAGGACTTTCAGCTGGAAATAGAAGAAAAGGAATTTGTGATCTTTGTGGGGCCGTCAGGCTGCGGGAAGTCTACCACACTCCGCATGATCGCGGGATTGGAAGACGTCTCCCAGGGAGAGATCGTCATGGATGGGAAGATCATCAATCAGGTGCAGCCCTGCGACCGGAATATGGCGATGGTGTTCCAGAACTACGCGCTGTATCCCCATATGTCTGTCTGGGAAAATATGGCTTACAGCCTGAAGATCCAGCGGGTGCCCAAAGCGGAGAGAAGAAAGAAAGCGGAGGAAGTGGCAAAGATTCTGGATTTATCTCAGGTACTGGACCGGAAACCGGGCGAACTGTCCGGAGGACAGAAGCAGAGAGTGGCCATCGGCAGGGCGATCATCCGCAGACCCAGAGTATTCCTGATGGACGAGCCCTTGTCCAATCTGGATGCCAAACTGCGGACCCAGATGCGGGGCGAGATCTTGAAACTGTACCGGCAGTTAGACGCCACATTTATCTATGTGACCCATGATCAGACAGAGGCCATGACTTTGGGAACGAAGATCGTAGTCCTCAAAGACGGGGAGATCCAGCAGGTAGCCCCGCCAAGAGAACTCTATGATGAGCCTGCCAATGTATTTGTAGCTGGATTCATCGGGATGCCCCAGATGAATTTCTTCCACGGGAAATGTGTGGTGGACGAGGGAAGACAGGTATGTCTGAAGATCGAGGACCGGCTGTTTCCCTTATCCGCGGAAACGGCAAAACGGATGGATGAGAAGAACCACATTGGGGAGGAAGTGATCGTTGGCGTTAGGCCGGAGGATATGGTTCTGGATCCGGATGGGATCGCCAGCAGCGTGCGGGTATGTGAGAAGCTTGGGGCTGCGACTTATCTGTATCTGGCGTATGGGAAGAAGGATGTGGCGGTGCGTGTGCCGGCAGACAGCACCATCGGCAGAGGAGACAACGCGAATTTCTCTTTCCGGATGGATAAGGTACATATCTTTGACGCCTATACGCAGCAAAGAGTCTAACAAGTTATAGAAAGAAAAGGCTGAACAGGGAAATCCCTGGTTCAGCCTGTCTGCGTTTCCGGGAGAAAGAGGGAAAGAAAAGAACAGGTAAAGAAATGTTAAGAAAAGATAAACCCGGAGGTTTAAAAACAGAAGTTTAGGGCGGAAATGCGGGGGATTTGATCTGGTCTTTTGTCAAAAGTTTGTAAAGAGGCCAAAGACCCAGAAGAAAGAAATAAGAAAAAACGGAGCGATGATACATGAATGAAAAAAGGTGGAAGCAGGATCTGCGGTTAGAGTTTGGAAATCTGACGAAGGGAGAGAAAAAGGTCGCGGAATATCTGCTGGCTAAGGAAGAGGAGATAGAAGAGATGACTCTGCGCCAGTGCGCGGCGGGAGCCGGGACCGGACAGCCAACCGTAGTGCGGACGGTACAGCGGCTGGGGTATGGCGGCTGGCAGCAGTTCCGCAATGGTGTGCTGAAACAGTCTGGCCAGGAAAAGCGCGGGCAGGAAAATAGAGGCATAGCAGGAGAAGAGCCTGACGGCGTTTCAACAAATAGAAGGAAAGGAATTCCTACTCAAGTGATCCGACAGGATATGGAACTACTGGAGGAGATGACGCTTAAGATCCAGGAGAAGGAATTCCAGGATGTGATCCAGCTTCTGAAGAAAGCCAGATCAGTAGAGATCTTCGGGGCGGAGAGGTCGGCTTTTGTGGCGGGAGAACTGGCAGGCCGGCTGCTTCACATGGGAGTTTCCTGCCGGACCTATTCGGATCTTTTTCTGCAGAAGGTCAGCGCCGAGTATCTGGACGGGCGAAACGTTGCCATCGCCATTTCCCAGTCGGGGACGACGGAGATGGTGCTGGACGCCATGAGGCTTGCCAGCGAGAGCGGGGCAAAGACGGTGGGAATCCTGGGAACGAAAGACTGCCCTATCGCCGCCTGCTGTGATCATGTGTTCGTCACTCCTGCGGTATCCTTTGAGGGAGGGGAGAAGGCGGCCTCCAGGATCGCTCAGATCGGTTTGATCGACCTTTTATGCGAAGGGCTCTTCCAGAGCGATGAGAAGAGATTTAAAGAAAATATCCTGAAATCTAAGGAAAAGTTTGTTTAAAAAGGAAAGCGGAGCAACGCTCCAAAGAAAAACTTTACATTCCTCCTTTTACAAAGTTTTTAAAGAGGCTTGAAGATGATTTAATGAGTCCCATGTAAGATGGAACACGAAAGCGAGACATAGAAAAGAAAAAACACAAGTGATATGTGAAAGGAGTTTAAAAGTTATGAAATTTAAAAGACTGATTTCCTGTGGACTGATCGGAATCATGGCTATGTCAATGCTGGCAGGCTGCGGCGGATCCGATAATTCCGGTGAGACAACCACCACAGAGGATGGTAAGATCCAGATTGAATACTGGTACTCAGGCGGAAAGACAGCCGTCAACGTACTGACTGATATGATCGAAGAGTTTAACGCTTCTCAGGATGAATATGAGATCGTAGGATCTACACAGGCGGATTATACAGAGACTTATGAAAAACTGCAGGCAGGAATTGCCGGCGACAATGCGCCGGACGTAGCTCTGATCGATGTGGATAAGGCGAGAAATCTGTCGGACAAGGATCTGATCGCGGACATCAATCCTTATGTGGAAGCAGACGAAGAGTTTGACAGAGAAGATTATATGGATGTGTTCTATGACCAGGGTATCGATGAAGAGGGCAAATTGTTCGCCTTCCCGGCATATGGAACAACTCAGGTACTTTATTATAATATTGCCGCGTTTGAAGAAGCTGGAATTGATCCAACGACTGTCAAGACCTGGCAGGATCTGGAAGCGGCAGCCCAGAAGATCACAGAGACTACAGGCGGAAGCATGGTAGGCTGGGAGCCGATGTGGGGATATAAAAATCTGGTAGACGCGGTGTTCAGCAACGGAGGAACCCTTCTTAATGAAGATGGAACAGAAGTTATGATCAACTCTGAGGAGTGGGTAGAAGTATGGGAAAGCTTCCGTCAGTGGATCCACGACGACGGAATTATGAAGATCCATTCCGGCGGACAGGGTTGGGAGTACTGGTACAATACCATTGATGATGTTCTGCAGGATAAGGCAGGCGGCTATACCGGTTCTTCCGGAGACCAGGCAGACCTTGACTTTAGTGTTGTAGCGGCGCTTGAGCAGCCGGGCTGGGGCGAGAATCCTTCTTATCCGACCGCGGAAGTTCTTCAGAACGTTATGCTGGAAGGTTCTACCGATGAAGAGAAACAGGGTGTCTATGAATTTATGAAATTTATGACCACACCGGAGAACCAGGCAAAATGGTCCATGGAGACCGGCTATGTAGCAGTTCGTCTTTCTACTCAGGATGTAGAAGAGTTTAAGGCATATACCGAAGAGAATCCACAGGCGCTGGTACCGTTCCAGCAGTCCACACACGCTTCTATCCTGCCGGAAGACCCAACAGGCGGAAAGATCTATGACGCGCTCTCTGTTGCCTGCGACCAGGTAGAGATTGAAAACGTACCGGCTCAGGAAGCGTTGGATGAGGCCCAGGCGACAGCCCAGGCGGCTCTTGATGAAGTGAATGGGAATTAGTCTATGAAAAATCAAGTGATATTGGTATCCCTGGACGGGATGCCGGCAAAGGTTTTTGAGAATGCCTGGAAATATCACGGTTCTGACATCCATGTGCAGGAGCTTTGGACGGTATATCCGTCCATCACAGTTCCTGCACATGTGAGTATATTGACCGGAAAAACTCCAGAAGAACACGGAATCATGGAGAATCTGGTAATGGAGGGACCGGGATTCCAGCAGGTATCTCTTTATCATCCTACAGTAGAAGAGGCAAAGCGGATCATGCCGGAAGATACGATCGTCCATGAATTTGACGCGGAGGGATTAAAATGCGGAAGTATCAACTGGCCTTTGGGAGACGGGCTTCCGGGAGTAAATCACAGTGAAGACCTGACGACCCACGAAGAGGCTTCCGGCGTCCAGGCCGCGTATGAGAAAGATATGCGGGCTCTGGAATTGTTAAAGCAGGAGATGGAGCAGGGAGATAAGGATTTTATCGCGGCCCATTTTGAAGAGTATGATGGAGCGGCCCATATTTATGGTGTAGAAAATGAGCGGACCGCCCAAGCCTGCGATCACATGATCGCCTATGTAGAAGAGCTGATCCGGACGGCCAAGACCTGCGGCATTGAGAAGCTGATCTTTTTCTCAGACCATGGAATGCTGGATAAGAAGGAAAATTTCTTCCCCAATATCTACGCGAGAGATCACGGATATGAGACGGAGATCGATGAGGGCAAGATCCATTTCCTAAGCGACGGCAGCGGCTGCATGCAGTTTTTCAGCCAGCTTCCGGAAGAAAGAAATAAGGCTGTGGCAGCTTGTCTGGAAAAGAGCGGAAAGATCGAGAAGATCCATTGGATTGACAAAGAAAGCCTGGATGCTGAGGAAAATAAAAAGGGAAGCTTACAGCGCCCCAGGGCTATCCTGGAGATGGCGGCTGGCTCCTGCTCTGAGGACATTATGGAGCGCGCGGAAGAAAAGTACCATGATATGAAAGGGCTCCATGGGTATGATCCGGAGCATGTAAGAGAAATGAACGGCTTTTTCCTGGCCTACGATCCGGGGAAGCGGCTTTCATTAGACGGCGGGAAACGAAAGATCACAGATATCCCGGCGATGATAAGAACTTTAGTAATGGAAGGAAGGACAAACGTATGAATCAACAGATCAAACTGGCAGTATTTGACCTGGCAGGAACAACAGTAAAGGACGATAACGCAGTCAGGGACTGCTTGTATAAAGCGGCGGTACAATATGATCTTAAGGCGACGCCGGACGAGATCGCCAATCTGATGGGAACCAACAAGATCCACCTGTATCAGTTCCTGATCGCGAAGAGCCAGGGAAGGATCATGGATTTCCGAGGATTTGAGGAAGACATTTTTGAAGATACCTATGAGCTGGCAAAGAAGATCTATGACTGTTATGTAGAGATCATGATCGACTACTACCGGCATGACTGTCAGGAAATCGAGGGATCTTCAAAAGTATTTGAATGGTGCCATAAAAATGGTATTAAAGTTGCTACAGATACAGGTTTTCATTCCGATGTCAATCAGGCGATCTTCGACTGCCTGGGATGGGTAAGAGACGGTCTGGTTGACTGCGCGGTGGACTTAGATATGGTTCCGGAAGGAAAAGGACGCCCGGCTCCCTTCATGCTGTATCACGCGATGCAGGAGCTGAATATCCAGAACGTGAGAAGCGTCATCAAGATCGGAGACACTCCCGCGGATATGCTGGAAGGCTATAACGCAGGCTGCCGCGCGGTCATTGGCGTGACATCCGGCTCTACCCCGATCAGCGCCTGGGGAAAATACTGGCATACTCATGTGATCGAGAGCGTCCGGGATCTGCCGGCTCTTATCGAAGAAGGGTATATCGTATAAAACGACCGTTTAAGGAGGAAATAAGACCATGCAGAAAAGCTGGGAATCATACATTGATGTGGGCATCGTACTTCCCAAATTATTCTCTGGGATCGCAGATGATAAGGATCGGTTTTTTGAGGGACTGATGACGATTCTTGCGGACCCCTTCTTCACAGTGGTGGAAGTCTCCTATACACCGGAGGATGAGATCGTCGAAATGACGAGAGAGTATGCCCGTCTGGCAGGCGCTCAGGTTGTATTCAATGGAGGGGACGCGGTAAGGCGTCTTGGAATGGACCTGAGCAGCCTGGATGAAGAGAAGCGCAAGGCTTCTGTGGAATCCGGGAAACGGCTGATCGACCAGTGTTATCAGGAGAATGCCCGGATCATGCACGTGGTGACAGGAAAATACACCACGGAGGAAGAAAAGGACGCTATGCTGGAGGCCTTTGAGCGCTCGCTTATGGAGCTTTGCGAGTACGCCCGGCAGGCCGCCGCGGATCAGGAGTATACTCTGGTAGTTTCTGTAGAGACGGGAGACCGGTACTTTGACCGTCATTATCTCCTTGGCCCTACCAATGAAGCCGTGGCCATTGTAAGAAGAGTGAAAGAAAAATATGAAAATGTAGGAATCCTGCTGGACCAGAGCCATTTCCCGGTGATGCGGGAGGATCCTCACAAAGCGCTGTGGCAGGCAAAGGACTATCTGAGCCATGTCCACATTGGCAATTCTTATGTGAAAGACATGGAGAAACCATACTTTGGAGATAAACACCTGCCCTTTGGGGTGCCGGATTCTGAGGTGGACGCAGAAGAACTGGCAAGATTTTTGACCACCCTTGGGAAGACCGGATTCTTTTCCAGACCTGGGGCTACCAGGAAACCATTGGTTTCCTTTGAAGTCGGTCCCTTTGGCGATGAGCCGGAGGAACTGGTGATCGCCAACATCAAACGGGTATTTTTTGAGGCCTGGGAGAAAATGACCTGGAAGGAGCAAGAATAGAAGATGAAAATACTGATCGTAGGATATTATACAGAAGATACCGTTTCCCGGATCCGGCAGGTATTCCCGGAAGACTGGGAGATCACGGCGGTACAGCCGGGAGAGGAAGGGGAACACGTGGCGGATGCGGACGTACTGATCCCGGAGCATATCCAGGTAAATGAGGCTCTGCTTGAGAAAGCGTCCAAGCTGAAGCTGGTGCAGACCGGAGCAGGGTATGACAATGTGGATATCGAAGCCTGTACCAGACATGGGGTCAAGGCGGCTAACGCCGCCGGCGTCAACGCGGACGCTGTGGCAGAGCACACATTTGCCATGATCTTAGGGTATTACAAGAATCTGCCTTTCCTGGATGCGTTTATGAAGCAGGGAGAGGACGAGAAACAACTCTACTATAATGGAGCGGAGCTGCGGGGGAAAACCATTGGTATCATCGGTCTTGGCGCCATCGGGAAAAGAGTGGCGGCCTACTGCAGCGCAATGGGCATTCACGTGCTGGGATATGATCCATTCGTAAAAGAGTGCGCGGAGTATGTGCGCCCGGTGAAGCTGGAAGAACTTATCCGAGAGTCCGACATCATTACGGTGCATGTCTATCTGAATGACGAGACCCGGCATATGTTCCGGAAAGAGAGTTTTAAGAAGATGAAAGATACGGCTCTTCTGGTCAATACAGCCAGAGGCGGCATCATCTGCCAGCCGGATCTGATCGAAGCGCTGAAGACAGGACAGATCGGCGGCGCCTGCCTGGATGTGTTTGAGGAAGAACCTCTGCCCTTGGACAGCGAACTGCGGAAACTGCCAAACGTAATCCTGACGCCTCATACAGCCGGGATGCCGGATGGATTAAAATTCCATAAGACAAGATATGAATTCTTCCGCAGGAATATCGAGGCTGTAATGGCAGGGAAAGAAGTAAAAAGCAAATTGAATTAATTGTGTCAAATTGTAGACGGGGCCGGGGGATTTTTAAAAATCCCCCGGCCCTAATTAAACGGCCGCAATGACTTCGATCTCACAGAGCGCGTGTTTGGGAAGGGTTTTGACCGCCACGCAGGTCCTGGCTGGTTTGGACACAAAGTAGCGGGCGTAGACCTGGTTGAATGCGTCGAAATCGTCCATATCAGCGATAAAGCAATTGGCTTTGATGACTTTTTCGAAAGATGTTCCGGCCGCTTCCAGCATGATGCCTACATTGCGGCAGGCCCGGTCGGTCTGTTCCTCGATCGTGTGTACATGGAGCTCGCCGGTGGAAGGTTCGACTCCGATCTGTCCGGCGCAGAAGAAGAACCCGTTGTGGGTATATCCCTGTGAATACGGTCCGTTTGATTTCGCGATTTTATCTGTTGTGATTTTTTCCATAATAGATGTCCCCTTTCTTGGTCCTGATTTTTGATGGCGGAGCTGATGATTTTGGCTCCGCTTGTTTAGTATTAAAGTAACATGGATCGAATAGAATAGCAATGAAGGAGACGAGCGGGAAACTTAAGAGATTTGCCTCGGTATTTCAAGTTAAAAAGCTGTATATTTTCTGTCAACCTTATTGACACTGGAATTTTCTCTTCCTATAATAGAATAGATATGGAAAAACGAAGAAGATTTATTATTAATTTTTTATACTTTGCGATTATTTTGGGAGTAGTTTTCCTTTTTGTGAAATTTCTGCTCCCTTTGCTTGCACCTTTTGTGCTGGGCCTTTTGATTGCTTATGCCCTGCAGAGGCCGACAAAGTTTCTGGCAAGGAAAACAAAAGTCCCAAGGAAACTGATGGCGGTCCTTTTGGTATTGGTGTTCTATGGAACGGTAGGCGTGCTTCTGGCTTTGGCGAGTGTGAAGGCATTCTCCGGAGTGACGCAGTTGATCGGTGAGCTGCCGTCCCTGGTGCGTCTCTATGTGCAGCCTGTGGTCACCCAGTTGTTCCAGGAACTGGAACAGACGGTGACGAGGATGGACCCGACACTTTTAGAGGCTGTCAATTATCTGCAGGATCAATTAATGCAGATGCTGGGAGAGCTGGTTTCCAGAATATCCATGGGAAGTATGGAGCTTATCTCCGGTTTCGCCTCGTCCCTTCCAATGCTGTTTTTGAAACTGCTCCTAATGGTGATCTCCACATTCTTTATCGCTATGGACTTTGACCGTTTGACGGATTTTTGCATGCGTCAGTTAGATGCCAAAGGAACGGAGCTTTTCCAGCAGGTAAAACAATATATTGTGGGGACCTTGTTTGTCTGTATCCGTTCTTACGCGCTGATCATGTCGATTACCTTTGGAGAACTGCTGATCGGCTTTACGATTCTCGACATAGACCCGGCGCTGATCCTGGCGCTGTGCATCGCGATCTTTGATATTCTGCCGGTTTTGGGAACGGGAGGCATCATGATCCCGTGGGCGGTGATCACTGCGCTTCTTGGAGATTATACAATGGCGCTCAAATTATTCATACTGTACATTGTGATTACGATCATCCGGAATATCATCGAGCCGAAAATTGTAGGAAGCCAGCTGGGCCTCCATCCGGTCGTGACGCTGGCCAGCATGTTTGCCGGTGTCCAGCTTGCGGGAGTGGTCGGACTCTTTGGCTTCCCCATCGGTTTATCTCTTCTGAAACATTTGAATAATACAGGGACGATCGATATTTTTAAGCGTCCAGATTGATCTTAGACAGAGCGGCGGCAAAAGAATTGCCGACCGACTCTGTTTTTTGGTTCTTCAGATACTTCTGAACGTCTTTTTTCGAGACTCCGGCACCTTCTTTCTCCCGCCTCTTTTTAAAGGCGGAGAGTTTTTCTTTGTATCCGCAGGAACATACAAAGGTCTCTTCTTCTCCTTTTTTGATCAATTCCATCTTCCTATGGCAGTTGGGGCAGCGGGCGTTGCTCAGGCGGGCAACCGTCTCCCGGTAGCCGCATTCCCGGTCCTGGCATACCAACAGGCGGGCGTTCTTGCCGTTGACGGCCAGCATACGCTTGCCGCAGCGAGGGCATTTGCTGTTGGTCAGATTATCATGGCGGAAGGTTCCGTCAGAGGTTTTGATCTCCTGGATCAATTCTCTGGTATAGCCCTCAATGTCGTGGAGAAATACAGACTCTTTGTATTCGCCCTTGGCGATCCTGGCAAGCTGCATTTCCCAGTCGGCGGTAAGCTCCGGTTTCTTTAAATCCTCCGGGACCAGTGAAAGAAGCTGTCTGCCCTTGGAAGTGATCAGGATCTCCTGTCCCTTCTTCTCGATCAGGAAGGAGTGGAACAACTTTTCAATGATATCCGCCCGTGTGGCCACTGTTCCCAGTCCGCCGGTCTCCCCCAGAGTCTTACGGGCTTTGGCGTCTTTGGATTCCATATATTTGACTGGATTCTCCATGGCGGATAAAAGGGTGGCTTCTGTAAATCTTGCCGGCGGCTTGGTCTTTCCAGTGGTAATGGCAATCCGGTCAATGGAGAGGCAGTCCCCCTGACTGAGAGCCGGAAGTTTTTGGTTTAACGTGTTTCCGTGACTTTCCAGGTCTTCCTCGTCCCCCTCTTCCAGAGTAAAACCGTCCTCATAGACTGCTTTCCATCCTGGTGAAAGAACCCGGCGGCCCCTGGCGGCAAAAGTCTCGCCCGAAGCTTCGGCAGAAAGTGTGGTTTCCTCATATTCATAAGCCGGATAAAGCACACAGATGAAGCGGCGGACCACCAGGTCATAGATCTTGCGCTCCTCGCTGCTCATATGTTCCAACTGGACAAATTCTTCCGTAGGGATGATGGCGTGATGGTCGCTGACCTTCTTATCGTCTACGAAAGATTTGCTGGTCTTGATCTGCCCTTTCAAAAGGGCTGGGATATATTTACGGTAGGGGCCGATATTGCAGGCGGCCAGCCTTTCTTTCAGCGTAGGTACAATATCTGTGCCGATGTGGCGGGAGTCCGTTCTGGGATAAGTCAGGACCTTGTGGTGCTCGTAGAGCCGCTGCATGATATTCAGGGTTTCCTTGGCGGAGAAGCCAAAGCGTTTGTTGGCGTCTCTTTGCAGTTCTGTCAGGTCGTAAAGACCTGGAGAAAAGGTTTTCTTCTGCTGTTTCTGTATGTGGCTTATGGCAAGCGTCTGTCCCTTCAGAGAAGTTTCCAGATCCTGGATGAAGGCTTTCTGGAAAGAACGGGAGCTGCCGCTCTTCTTATGTTTCCAGGTCCAGGTGACGCCGCCGGCCATGCAGGTCAATCCGTAGTATTCTTCTGGGCGGAAAGCGCGGATCTCTTCTTCTCGGCTTGCGATGATGGCAAGGGTGGGAGTCTGTACCCGTCCGCAGGAGAGCTGGGCGTTGTACTTGCAGGTCAGGGCGCGGGTGGCGTTGATGCCCACCAGCCAGTCTGCTTCCGCCCGGCTTCTGGCCGCGTGATAGAGCGGATCATATTGCCGGCCGTCTTTTAAATGGGAAAAGCCTTCCCGGATGGCTTTGTCTGTGACAGAAGAGATCCAGAGCCTCTTGATAGGCTTGCGGCAGCCGGATCGATCCAGGATCCAGCGGGCTACCAGTTCTCCTTCCCGGCCGGCGTCTGTAGCAATGATGACGGTGTCCACATCCTTGCGGAAAAGCTGGGCTTTCACGTGGCTATACTGTTTGGCGGTCTGCTTGATGACCACCAGGTCCCATTTTCCTGGCATCATAGGAAGATAATCCATCTTCCATTCTTTGAACTTCGGGTCGTAGGCTTCCGGATCCGCCAAAGTGACCAGATGGCCCAAGGCCCAGGTAACGATATATTTGCTGCCCTCGATAGCGCCGGGCAGATTCTTGCGGCAGCCAAGGACTCTGGCAATGTCTCTGGCCACCGAAGGTTTTTCAGCTAGAACTAATGATTTCATAGAGATGTCTCCTTCTATTTTCATTGATTTATAGGCAATCTATTTTCTCCATTCAAGATAGCGGATTTGGGCTGGTTTGTCAACGGACGTGAAATTCAAAGAAAAATAAAAAAACCGTTGCAAATTCGGAGAGGATATGATATTATAAATCCCGGTCACGCCACATAAGACGTGATATGGCTCCATGGTCAAGCGGTTAAGACATCGCCCTTTCACGGCGGTAACACGGGTTCGATTCCCGTTGGAGTCACCAGGCGCCATAGCCAAGTGGTAAGGCAGAGGTCTGCAACACCTTCATCACCAGTTCAAATCTGGTTGGCGCCTCTTGGAGAACTCGGGAAACACTCGTTTTCCGAGTTTTTTGTTTATATTCTGATCTGAGGAAGCAAATTATGAAGGACTATATCTATGTGACGTTAAGACAAAAGCCAGAAATGAAAGAAGCTGCCGCTGCATGGTTTCATGATAAATGGAAAGTACCAAAAGAGGCTTATCTTGAATGTATGGAAGCCTATCTTAATAATGAAACGAAATTTGGCTGGTATCTCTGCTTAGACAGCGGCCGCATCGTAGGCGGCCTTGGAGTGATCGAAAATGATTTTCACAGCAGGAAAGACCTTACGCCCAATGTATGCGCGGTATATACTGAAAAGGAATATCGCTGTCAAGGAATTGCGGGACAATTACTTGATATGGTCGTGAAGGATACGAAGTCCAAAGGAATAACGCCAATCTATCTGATTACAGACCATACGGGTTTTTATGAAAGATATGGCTGGGAATTTTTATGCATGGTTCAAGGGGATGATGAACCTGATATGACAAGAATGTATATTCATAGATGAATGGGAATTAAAAACGTCTAAAACGGAATAAATTAGAATTCTATCAAGACATAAAAAAGGAGTCTATAAACATTAAATGAGCCGCTTATAATGAGTCGGCTTGTTTTTTTATCCCCAGTTTATTGACAATTTAAAAATTATGTACTATATTATTAAAAACTTAACTATTAAGTATTTGAATAATGTTAGAACATAGAAATAGAGCATAAGGTGAATAAAGGGGTGACTTTAAATGAAATGCCAATTCTGCAATAAGGAGAATGTAAGCCGTGTCTTCTATATCAACTGGATGGGGAATATCTACCAGGTACCGGTATGCGAGGACTGTCTGCGGAAGATGTGGAGCCAGGCGGCCGCGGCCGGGAAGACAGAAGAATTCAAGAATTATACAGGCTGGTGGCCGGGCCAGCCAGATCCCAGACATCTGGGAGACAAGGCGTTCCCGGATATGGCAGTGGAGGGCTTAGTAAGAAGGCGGAAACTGGCAGAACTGCGCTGCCGCCTGAGTGAAGCCGCAAAACTAGAGAATTACGAAGAAGCCGCGAAACTGCGGGATGACATAGCGAAGATCGAACAGGGGGTGTGTAAACATGGAAATTAATCTGAATCTTTTTAGTTCCCGGATGGTGAAGGTGTTTCAGGCTGCGCTGCAGTTTGTTACACATATGGGACATAAGTTTATAGGAAGCGAACATCTTCTGTGGGCGCTGGCTCAGGAGGAAGGAAAAGCGGGCCAGGTCCTGCGGAGAAATGGATTGGATCAGAAACTGATCGAAGAGTATCTCCATCAATATGATATCGATGCAAAGGCAGGCGGTAATTTTTACGCTGTACAGATATCCGATGAGGCAGCCCAGGTGATCCGTCTTGCCCAAACCCGTGGAGAAGTCCGCGGGCGCTCGCAGATAGAACCTGCAGATCTTCTGCGGGCAATCCTGGATGCGGGAGAATGTGCCGCCGCCCAGCTTATGGCTTCGCTGGAGGTAGATATGGAAGCCTTGCGGGGAGAATTGGGGAAAGCTGATCTGCCGGTTTCAATGGCGGGAAAACCGGGACTAGAAAAGGCCATGGAAGAAGGGAGCAAGCTCCAGCCAGGTGAGGAAGATGAGGCAGAAGGGGAGCAAGAAGAGGATCAGCAGGAAAGTATAGTAGAGAAATTTGGAATGGATGTCACAAAGAAGGCGGAAGAAGGGGAATATGATCCCATGATCGGCCGGGAAGATGTGATCCAGCGGCTGATTCAGGTGCTGTCCAGGAGGACCAAGAATAACCCGGTACTGACTGGGGAACCGGGAGTCGGCAAGACAGCGGTGGTAGAAGGGCTGGCCCAGCGGATCGCGGAAGGCAGAGTGCCGTCTAATCTGAGGCAAAAGAGAATCATTGCCATGGATTTGGTGGGGATGCTCTCCGGCGCCAGATTCCGGGGAGATTTTGAGGAACGGATGAAGCTGTTCTTGAAAGAGACAGAAGCGGACGGCAACGTAATCCTTTTTATTGATGAACTGCATATGATCATGGGAGCGGGAGCCGGCGCCAGCGAGACTATGGATGCCGCAAATATCTTGAAACCCGTATTGGCAAGAGGAAGTCTTCAGGTCATAGGAGCGACGACTTTGAAAGAGTACCGTCAGCATATTGAGAAAGACGCGGCTTTTGAGCGTAGATTCCAGCCAGTCGCGGTAGAAGAGCCGAATGAGGAAGACGCGGTAAAAATCCTGATGGGATTGAAAGAAAAATACGAAGTCTATCATGGGCTTACGATCACAGAAGAGGCGGTCCGGGCGGCGGTAGAGCTGTCCAGCCGGTATATCCAGGACCGGTTTCTCCCGGATAAGGCGGTAGATGTTATGGATGAGGCCGCTTCCCAGATCAAGACCAAGGGTCTTACTACGCCGCCCAATCTTCTGGAGCTGGAAGAAGAGATTCGCAGGACTGACCGAGAGAAAAAGGCCGCCGCGGATGCGCAGGAATACGAGAGAGCCGCCCAGCTCAGGGACCAGCAGAAAGCGTTGGCAGAAGAGCTGGACCAGCGGCAGGACGCATGGCAGAAAGAGCAGTGCGGACAGGTGACGGCTCAGGATATCGCGGGCGTGGTTTCTGCCTGGACCGGAATCCCCGTTACTATGCTGACAGAGGATGAGACAGAACGGCTCCGGACATTGGAATATACGCTGCACGAGCGGGTGATCGGCCAAGATGAAGGAGTGTCCGCCGTGGCGAGGGCTATACGGCGGGGCCGCACAGGAGTGGCAGATCCAGAGAAGCCGATTGGCTCTTTTCTTTTCCTTGGACCTACAGGTGTGGGGAAAACAGAACTGTGCCGGGCGCTGGCAGAAGTATTGTTCCATGATGAGAATGCTATGATCCGGCTGGATATGTCAGAATATATGGAAGCTTACACCGTATCCAAACTGATCGGTTCGCCTCCGGGATATGTAGGATACGATGAGGGAGGACAGCTTACAGAGATGGTGAGGAAACGTCCATACAGTATCCTGCTCCTGGATGAGATTGAGAAAGCCCATCCGGATGTGTGGAACACTCTGCTGCAGGTTTTGGATGACGGAAGGCTTACAGATGCCCAGGGACGTACTGTAAGCTTTAAAAATACAATTATTGTCATGACCTCCAACATTGGAGCCAGAGAGATCACCGGGAAAAGTTCGCTTGGATTCTCCAGAGATGAAGGCAGGGAGGATCAGCGGCGGGAAGAAGAGATTCAGGAACGGGTGATGGAAGCCGTGAAGATGACATTCCGGCCGGAATTTATCAACCGCCTGGATGAAGTGATCGTGTTCCATCCGCTGAGGCGGGAGGATGTACGTAAGATCGCGCATATCCAGGTGAAAAAACTAGAAGGAAGGATGAAAAAGCAGGGGATTGCCCTTCGTGTGGAAGAAAGCGCCGTGGAAGAACTGGCGCAGAGAGGATATGATCCTGTGTATGGGGCGCGGCCGCTGAAGCGGACAATCCAATCCATGCTGCAAAACGCAGTGGCAGACCGGCTGCTGGACGGAAGGTTATCCAGCCGGGATGAACTGGTAGCCTATGCGGACGGAGAGAAGATTAAGATCAGGACTGACCGCTTGGCAGACAGGAAAAAGGAATATGCCCTGCCGTAAGGCCGGTACCCAGAATAAAGGAAGAGCAGATAAAGCAAAAAGAAAACAGGACCGGAAGATCTTAGGATCGCGGTCCTGTTTTGGATCTTAGAAAGTTGGTTTTTAAAAAGGTTATTTATCCAATGACAGATAAAGTTCATCCAGCGTGCGGATCAAATCTATGAGCTGACGCATGTTATCTTCGCCGAAACGGCTAAGAAGCGAGTCCCAAATCTGATCGTATTTTTTCAAAGACTGCTTTGCCGCCGCGCGTCCCTTGTCAGTGGCGCTGATGGAAACTTTGCGCCGGTCTTTGGGATCGATCTCCCGCGTAATGTAATCCTTTTTCTCCAGTGTATTCAAGATATAGGAAATAGCTGGTTTCGAGATATGCAGCTTTTTCTGCAGTTTGGGTACATCCAGATTCATACAGTGGCATTCGCAGCAGCATCCGGCCGCAATGCTCTGAAGAATCATCATTTCATTCATCTGCATTTCACATTCGGAAGATAGGGAAGCTTCCAGCTTGCGAAAATGGATGACAGAGGTGAAAAACTGTTCCCGCAATTCATAATCCATGGTTAACTCCTTAATTAGTAAATCTTTAATAAATTATACATCGACTGTCCTTTTATTTCAAGGAAATTGTAGAACCTGAAAAATTTGAAGGCAGACTACAAAATATTCTATGTTTTCTTTTGGAGGCTTGCGATATACTGACAATATCAACAAAAGACGTTTTAATAAAACGGGAAACAACATGTTGCACATGGAAAAAAGCAGCGGAATTGGGGTATAACTATAGGAAAAAAGGAGGGAACGACCATGAACATGTTGTCGAAAGAGAGTATTGCGGAGTTTGCGGCCGATCTTCGGGAGAAGGAGAAAGCGGAGTCAACGATTGTGAAGTATCAAAAGGCGGCAGAACGGTTCGGAGAGTATCTGGCGGGTCAGAAGATCACAAAAGAGAGGCTTTTGGAATATCGAAGTTATCTTATGAAAACATTTCAGGCGCAGACGGTCAATGGAAATCTTTCCGCCATCAACGCTTATCTGGATTTCCGGGGGCTTTCGGAATGTAAGGTGAAACTTTTGAAGGTGCAGAGGCAGGCCTTTCTGGACGAGACTAAGGAACTGTCTGAGGAAGAGTACAAACGTCTGCTGCGGGAGGCCGGAAAACGAAAGGACCAGCGGCTTTATCTGATCTTGATGACTTTATGTTCCACAGGAATCCGCATCAGTGAGCTGAAGTATATTACTGTGGAGGCCGCCAGGACAGGGAGAGCACGGATCCAGCTGAAAGGAAAGAACCGGATCGTCCTGATCCCTAGGGAACTGCGGGTGAAACTTCTGCGGTACGCGAAGGAGAAGGAAATCGAGAGCGGACATATTTTCCGGACCAGAAGCGGGAATATGGTGGACCGGTCGAATATCTGCCATGATATGAAGAAGCTGTGCCAGATGGGCCAGGTGGATCCAAGGAAAGTGTTTCCCCATAATCTGCGCCATCTGTTCGCCAGGACCTTCTATGAGGTGGAGAAAAATCTGGCACATCTGGCTGATGTCCTGGGACACAGCAAGATTGAGACAACCCGGATCTATGTGGCTGTAAGCGCCAGCGCCCATGAAAAGACTCTGGAAAAAATGGGGCTGGTCATATAAAAACCACAGAATGTTCCTTCTGTGGTATAGTTCTTTTAAATGCAACTGAAAATCTATCTAAAATCATATTTATTATAGTCTAAGATTGTTCCATTTTCAATCTAAAATATAGTTGGAAAATTATAACACCTGGGACGACAAGATGAGACTTACAATTTGCCAATAAGAAACCTGAATTTCTTCATTTAAGAAAATAGCAGGTTTATTAAATCATGCCTTTTTCTTTGGATCAGCCGCAAAGAAAGGCTTTTTTTATGTATGTATTTTGAATCCCCTACCACAGAAGGAACATTCTGTGGTGTGTCTGTAAATCAGGCGGTTTTCTGTCGCGTAGACAGGAAATGGAGGTATATATTTATGAAAGGCAGCTCCAAGAGCAGCAGGGTAGATCTTGCCGGAGAGAAATTTGGAAATCTGACGGCGATAGAAGCAACGGACCAAAGAGAAAATGGATATATTGTGTGGCGCTGCCGGTGTGACTGTGGGCGGGAAGTGAAGGTAAGCCGCAAGAAGTTGTTAAGAGGGACTGTGACAAGCTGCGGCTGTCAGATACGTATGAGACACCGCAAAGATATCCGGGGCAACCGGTATGGAAGGCTTACGGCGCTGTATCCGACAGAGAAACGAGATAAGAAAGGTTCCGTATACTGGCATTGCAAATGCGACTGCGGCCGGGAGAAAGATATCACAGAAGATAAACTAGAACATGGCAACGTGCGGAGCTGCGGCTGCCTGCAGCAGCAGACAAGAGACAGGATTGGAGAGACAAGAGAGAAGCTGCATTTTGTAGACGGAACTTGTATTGAGATGCTGGAGCGGCGGAAACACCGAAGTGATAATACCAGCGGTTTCAGAGGCGTGTACGTGAAAGAACCGGGCAGTTATAAAGTTTCTATAGGGCTTCAGCAGAAACGGTATTATCTGGGGACTTTCCATGATTTTGAAGAAGCGGTGCAGGCGCGGCTGGAAGCCGAGGAGATCATTGAAGAAAAATTTTTAAAGCCTTACAGGAAGTGGGAACAGAGGGCGAAAGAAGATCCAGAATGGGGGGAAAAGAATCCCTTTTCCCCAGAAGACTTTCAATTAGGGACAGGGCATTTTCAATCGGGGCCGGGGGATTTTTAAAAATCCCCCGGCCCC
>CABPCP010000052.1 GCA_902406105.1 uncultured Mordavella sp. | reverse complement strand
CCAATGTGATATGATTTTCATCCGATATGCTGACCTGGATTCCTCTGGTAAGGCTCTCCCTCTTCAGCAGGTGGACCAGGCCGTCTTTAACATTTACCGCGGCCATACCGACGATCCCAAAACACTCCACTGCCACGGTTCCCGCATATTTTGCCACTACTTCAGGATCTACCGTAATGATACCAAGGTCAGTGCTTATACAACCCTTCATATTCTAACCCTCCACTTCTTCAACTAGGATATCTTTTTGCGTATACCAGTTTAGTGTTACTATTATACCCCGTTTCTTCTTATATTACAAGATTTCCTAGGACACAAAAAACCCAGATTCCAAAATTGAAATCTGAGTTTTTAATTGCTTTTGTGTCTTTTGACTATGCACGCTCCACTTTGCCGGATCTTAAGCAGGAAGTGCAAACATACATCTTCTTTGTAGCACCGTTCTCTGTCTTTACACGTACAGATTTTACATTTGATTTCCACATCTTAGGTGTCCTTCTATGAGAATGGCTCACATGATTTCCGAAATGAGCACCCTTCTGACAAATAGCACATTTAGCCATGACTACACCTCCTAACGCTCATAATAAGCCTTTACAGACTCGCAACAATGATTATTTTAACAGAACGATTTTAAAAATGCAAGTGTTATTTCAGAATTTATCATCATTTACAGCAAAATAAATTATAGCCCGCCAATACACACAGCAAAATGCATAGAACCTCCACGAATGTATTTGGCAGTATCAGCGCCAGAATGATCCCTACAGCTACCCAAAACAGGGCAAATCCGATGATCCGTCTCACAAACTGCCCCCTGCAGATCTTTTCGCTCTATTCTATGCGCCGCTCTTTCTTAAGATTCCTTTATTCTTCCTCCAAAATATCCATTACATCCTGCTCTGTCATAGAATCTTCTTTTTTAGCCCCGAACTTATCGACCACATCCGGGATCATATCCAAAATTTTCGTCATCGTATCCTGATTCTTAATATTCACAAGACGGGTCTTGCCATTCTGGATCACCAATACCGCGCAGGGGGTCATCTTTCCTCCAATACCGCCCGCTCCCCGTTCTTTCTGTTCTCCATTAAAGGCTCCCGCGCCCACAGCGAAAGAAACGTCAACCAGAGGAAGGATGATCGTATCATCAATATGGATCGCGTCGCCAACCACCGTTTTAGATGTGATCACGCCGTCCATGCCGTGAAACAGCGCTTCCACTGTACCCTTAAAATTATTGTCTGCCATATGTTCGATTCCTCCTGTATCTACCACTCAAAATTTTTAAAATCCCGATAAGTCTCTCTTACATTCCGGCTCCAGGCCAGCTTCCAGGCAAAAGCCGCCGCATGCCAGAGCCTTGCCTTTCCTTTGACCCATGCCTTGCCTTCCAGGACTTTCCGCTCAAAATCCGGGATAATATTGGTGTACCCGCCAATAAAAGGATAGATCATGCTTAAAGCCGCCAGAACCTGCCCCGTTGCGCAGGGATCCTCAAATCCATAGACTACTTGTATAGACGCTTTCCTTGGCTTAAGTCCCCGCAGCAGCTTCAGGGTTTCCCGCTTCAGCCGTCCAAACGCGTCTTTATGGACCTCATTTTGAAGAAAATCCAGAACCTTGTCCTTTTTCTCCTTCAGCAGTTTTATCTTATCACAAAAACCTGAGAATGTACATTTGATCTTATAAAACCAGGCTTTTATTTTTGCCGGAAAAGAACGCTTCCTTTCGCCAGAAGTTTCTTCCCGTTCCGGCTTTGCCGCTTCCATGTCCTCAGCTTTCTTTTCAGCTTCTTCCTTGTACTCCTGAGTATTTTGGACCGTTTCAGTTTCTTGAGCTGTTTCAGTTTCTTGAGCTGTTTCAGTTTCTTGAGCTGTTTCAGTCTCTTGAGTTGTTTTAACCGCTTGAATTTCTTCCGTGCTTTTTTTAAACTCTTCATTCCCTTTCCTCACTTTCTCTTCCGGCTTCCCATCGGCCTGCTTTTTCTTTTCTGTTCCTTTGCTTCCAGCCTTTTTCCAGGCAGCTCTTAATCTCCAGACTGTTTCCCCATTTTTATAATACCCGTCTGCCCGGATCAGACCAAACAGCCAGGAGGCTGCCGCTTTGGCCCGCAGTGTATCCGCAGACCCTTCGCATCGGGCGGACGCTTCGTATCGGATAGGAACAAAAAGAATGATCCCGATCAGTAATACCAGTATTCCCAGTATGACAGCGATTATGATACCTATGATTTTTAAGATCAACAACAAAATATGCAGCATCTCATTCTTCCTGCTCCTTGTCTAAGATATAGGACCGGATATCCGTACCTTTTGTCTCATTATACACTTCCCGGACTATTTTTTCTACTAATTCCAGCGCATCCTCATAGTCTTTTGCAAGACCTACTACAAAAAGCGATTTCTTTGGATAGGATGGCTGCAGAAAAAGCAGACTGGAAAAGATTTCCAGCTGCTTTCCTTTTCCTTCCGCCAGAGTCACAAGATGAATCCCCGGCTGGAAGCGGTCTTCTTCTAACCGGCGGATAATTTTGTCTTTCTTTTTTTCCAGTCCTTCTGACAGATATAGATGTCGGTAATACCTCATAATTTTCTCACCATGATCAATAATAGGCGTCAAAGATTTCCTTAGCAACATTCACGGCCCTTGCCCGTCCGTCCGCAGATTCGATGATCACGCTGACTACCAGATCCGGGTCATCTACATTAGACATTCCTACAAACCAGGAGTGATCCTTCTCTTTATCAGAACTGTACTCCGCGGTACCTGTTTTTCCGGCTGCCGTATAACTCTGCCCGCTTAAGACAGAAGCTGTTCCGTATTCCACCACGCTGGTCATGTAGTCTTTGAGCTGAGCCGCTTCCCCAGAAGTCATCAGTTGGCCGTACTCTTCCGGCTGATACTCTTCGATCACCGTCCCTGTGTAGTTTGTAATAGAGTCGATCAGATAAGGGTTCATCAAGGTTCCTCCATTGGCGATAGCGGAGGTGATCAACGCCATATGATAAGGACTCACCTGGGTCTCACCCTGTCCCATAGCCGTCATCATTCTCGCGGCATCTCCATCTTCCTCTGTCAGTGTAAAGCTGCTCTTATTATATGGCAGATCACAGGGAAGATCTGAGTTGAACAGAAGATCCTCCGCCGTGTTCCGGAAACTATTAATATCCAGCGATACCCCGATATTGGAAAAGGAGGTGTTGCAGGAATGAGCCAGACTGTCTCTTAGGTCTACTTCTCCGTGGACGGCCCCTCCATAACAATGGATCGTTGTATCTCCTGTCTGGATCTCGCCGTTACAGTCATAAGAATAAGAATCATAATTCGAATTTTCTCTCATATATTCCAGCGCCGTCACAATTTTGAAACTGGATCCGGGCGCATACTGCCCTTGGGTAGCGCGGTTTAAAAGCACGCTGTCTTCATTAGAATTAAGACTTTCCCAATTTTCCGCCACATCTCCAGGCGAAAAATCTGGTTTAGATACCATCGCCAGTACTTTCCCGGTAGAAGGCTCCATCACTACCACTGCGCCTTTTTGATTCCCCAGAGCGTCATACGCCGCCTCCTGAAGAGTCGCGTCAAGAGTGGTGACCACGTTATCCCCTACATTCTTTTCCCCTTGGAATTCCTTCTGAATCTTTTCCAGGAAGAAAGCATTGGAAGTCAGGAGCTCAAAATTGGCCAAAGACTCGATGCCTGATTTCCCTTGGACGGAATAGCCAACCACATGGGCGAACATATTTCCATAGGGATATTCTCTTGTCTCGGTACCATCTTCCGCTACAGAAGTTTCCGCCAGGATATTCCCATTCTTATCCAGGATCTTACCGCGGACCACCCGGTCCGCAAAGGAATCCTGTCTTTTGTTATAGGGACTCCGTATAAGGTCCTGGCTCTCTGCCACATTGAAATAGGCCATATATCCCATCATGACCAGGAACAACGCTACAAACAGGTAAGTCACTCTAGCGAATTCTTTGTTTCGGGCGCGCTTTTTCTTTGCCAGCCGCTTTTCCCGGCGCTTTAGTTCTTTGCGGTCTTTGCGGGACATTTCCCGCTTTTGCTGTTCTCTTCTGACCCGTTTTTCGGCTTCCCGCTGCTCGTAACCGTTCCTTCTTCTTTCTTTCAAGATTTTCCTCCTCGTCTTCACGTAAGATATAAAGTCCTTGAATGATTCCAAACATAATGATCGTGCTTAAAAGAGAGCTTCCTCCATAACTTACCAGCGGAAGCGTGACTCCCGTAGACGGGATGAACTTTGTCACTCCGCCAACATTGAGAAATACCTGGAAAATATAACAGGTGCCAAGTCCCAAAGCAATCAATTTATAAAACATGGTATGCAGCTGCATGGCGATATTCAAAAACATTACATAACAGCTGACGCAGATCAGGAGCATACAAAGAGCAAAGATCAATCCCAGTTCTTCCGCAATGGCTGAAAAGATAAAGTCCGAGACCACTACCGGAATCGTGTCCGGCTCTCCCTGGAAAAGCCCCATCCCAAACCAGCTTCCTGTCCCGATGGCGAACAAAGACTGGGCCACCTGATATCCTCCCGAATCATAGGTGGCAAATGGATCCTTCCAGACCAAGACCCGGACCCTTACATGATCGAATAAATAGTAAGCGATCACCGAGGCCGCGCTTCCCGCTCCAAGTCCCGCCAGAATATAAAGGGGCTGACGGGTTGCCACATACAGCATGACCAGATATACCACGAAGATGATCAGCGCCGCTCCCAGGTCCCTGGAGGCTACCAGGATCAGCACATGGAAGGCCGCCAGCGCCGTTGTGGCCACAATGTTTTTAAATTCCAGCGACATCTTAAAGCTGGAAGCGACAAAGAATACAAATACGATCTTAACCAGCTCAGAGGGCTGTACGTTGATCCCTGCCACTGTAAATCCCAGCATTGCGCCGCCGCTGACTTGCCCTACAACAATTACCGCCGCCAGAGATATGATTCCCACAATTGCGTAGAAATTCCTCCACTCCGAGAATCTCTTAAACTTCCGTATGATGACTGGGACCACCAGACTGATAGCGATCGCGCCAGCGGCGATCATAAATTGCTTTACCGCGCTGGAATAATCCAGTCTGGTCAGCATGATCATACCAATACACAAAAGCATACACATATTATTGATGACCAGCCTGGATACTTTAGGATAGATAAATGTATACAAAAGTATAGTAGCTCCAAATAGCACTACTTGCATAAGATAGAACGCTAACAGCCGGATATCATCTGTCTCCAGATACATGATCAGAAACGCGATGATGTGTATCATAAACATCAGAATATTCTGATTTCGAAGCATTCCTTTCTTTCTATCCGGATCCTGAAACCCGAATATACTGAAACACATAAAGGTATACATCGTAATCATAATGATTATGATATATTTTGACAGCTCAATAATAATATTTACCAAATTTCCACCTACTTTACGCCTCTTTTAAAATGCCCCTTGGTATATTCCATCTCCAGAGGCGGGACATGAGTTCCCTTAGCAAACGCCTGACCGCAAAGGTCCAAGATCTCCCCAGCTTGTCTTCCCGTCTCAAAAGTAAAATCGATCCGCAGTCCCGCGGGATTTAATCTGCGCACCTCTTCCCCCTGTCCCAGGAGAGCCAGCGGCGCGCAGTTATAAATGATATTATAACAGTATCTACAGCGGTTTTTTACTGGAAATTTCTTTTTCTGTCTGTCTTCCAGATAGAGAATTCCTTCCTTTTTCTCACAGCCCCGGTCGTTTTTTTGGATACAGTTAGCCGTGATCATTACCGGTTGATAGCCATATACGATCAGCATGGTTTTTTCCAGTCCCAAACCGGAGAGTTCCTTGCTGTTTAATTCCACAGGCGCCGTGCCGGTACAGATTCCGTTTTCCGACAGGAACCTCTTACTCCAGGAGTTAAACTCATACAAATTGTAATCGGAATAAATCTCCTTCGCAAACCCTTGGTCTAAGAGCCACTGGCGGCTTTCCCAGTTTCGGATCAAAACCCCGTCGCAGTTTTCTTCCAGTTTTTCATACAGCAAAGAAAATTCCTTCCTCACTTCATCCCGAAAAATGTACGGCATGGCAAAAAGGAGCTTCTGGCCGCTTTCCCTTAGATTTCCGAGAAATTCTCCAGATTTATATAAAAGTTCTCCATCCAGGATGATCTCTCCCACTCTTTCATCTTTCCATACGGTTTCCAGCTGGTCTTCTTTCTCCACCCGCGCCAGGAATCCTTCTCTTACCGAAGACTGCTGGGACAAGTCTGAATGACAGTCTTGCGGCGGGAGAATCCGGTCTTCCTTTCTTCGCCGCTCCGCCAGAATGATCTCTTTCAGTTTTCCGAGCCCTTCTCTTCGCAGAGCGTTCAGCGACTGCATTGGAAGAAACACGCCGCCATCCATTTGGATCTGCAGATCTTGAAAGCAGAAGGGTTCCTCGCCTGTCTTTTTCATCTGCTTTTCTACTCGCTCTCTTGTAAGAGGCTGCTTTTTGGCTGGCTGGACGATTTCCCCTGATGTCTCCACCGAAATCCCCTGATGATCCAGTACTAGTTTAGCATGATTTCCGGCAGAAAGTATTAACATCCCATTAATTTTTTCTTGCATTTTAGGCAGAGCCAGCTCTTCCTTCTGGTCTTTGCTCCCCCTGGGACGCTGAAAAGAGATCATATTCCGCCCATTCTGGCTGCGGTAATATCCCGGAAAATATCCCCTTCTCTGATAAATTCCTTCTAATTCAGCCAAATCCTTCTTTTCTGCCTGAAATCTTTCTTTTCCAATTTCAAAATATTTGTCTGTATACTTGCGGTACATCTGTGTTACCCGGTATACATAATCCGGCTGTTTCATCCGTCCTTCGATTTTAAAGGAATCAATCCCGGCTTCGATCAGCTCTGGGATCAGCTCCAAGGTACACAGATCTTTCATACTTAAGATATCTTGGGGTTTTCCTTCCCCGATCCGGTAAGGCAGACGGCAGGGCTGGGCGCATTGCCCCCGATTGCCGCTTCTTCCTCCGATCATGCTGCTCATCAGGCACTGGCCGGAATAACAATAGCACATGGCTCCATGGACGAAGCACTCAATCTCCAGGCCGCTGTTTACTTTCATATTCCGGATTTCCTCAAGGTTCAGTTCCCTGGCGGGCACGATGCGCGTAACACCTTTTCCGCGGAAAAATCTCGCTCCCGCCTCGCTTGTCACAGTCATCTGCGTACTGACATGGACCGCCAGATCCGGGAACACCTTCCGGATCAAATCCAGTACCCCCACATCCTGGACGATCACCGCGTCTAACCCATTTAAATAGAAGGGAGTCAGATAATCGACAAGCCCCTCTAATTCTTTTTCTTTCAGAAGAGTGTTGACTGTAAGATAAATCTTCCTTCCATGGATATGGACATAATCCATCGCCCTTAGAAGTTCCTCTGTGTCAAAATTTGCCGCAAAAGCCCTGGCGCCAAATTTTTCTCCTCCTACATATACCGCGTCCGCCCCGGCGCACACCGCGGCTTCCAGACTCCGAAAGGAACCTGCCGGAGCCAGTATTTCAACCTGTTTGCTTTTCATCTGATCCAATCCCTTTAAAAAAGGCTGTCTTCTGACAGCCTCTACTTCTTTTTATTTTTCATTTCTGTTTCAAGTTCCACAATTTTCATCTGAAGTTCCTTGTTTTCTTCCTTCAGACGGTCCATGGCTTTTTCCGCGTTCTCTAACTTGATCTGTACAGAAATCAATTCATGTTTCAGATCATACATATCTTTATCCTTCGCCTCAATGTCTGTTTCCAAAGAAGCTCCTTGTTTCCTTGCTTTAAAATAGTCGTCCGCGATATTCAGCGCCAACAGGACGCTTCGCGTCTCCGAATTCTGTTTGCGGTAGCCTTCGCTGCTGCTGCACTCCTCAATTTTATGATTCAGATAGGTAGACACCTTCTGCAGATACTCTTCACTCTCAAATCCACTCAGGGTAAATACCTTACCGCCGATCAATACCTCTGTAAAATTTTTTGATGATGCCATAGAAGTCTCCCCGACCTTTCCTAATATCTGTTACACTATTATAAATCAGTTTTACACAAAAACCAACTATTTTTTATCATTTTCAAGGGAAATCCCCAAATGCCCGCAGGCTTTTGCCGTTGCCACCCTGCCTCTGGGCGTGCGCTGCAAATATCCGTTCTTCAGAAGATAGGGTTCATATACATCCTCGATAGTTCCCGCATCTTCTCCGATGGCAGCCGCCAAAGTATCAAGGCCCACAGGACCTCCCTGGAATTTGCAGATGATGGTCTCCAAAAGTTCCCGGTCTGTCTGGTCCAGTCCGGATTTGTCCACATCCAGAAGATCCAAAGCCGAATCTGCCACCTGGGCCGTAATATATCCATCGTAACGAACCTGGGCGAAATCCCGCACCCGCTTCAGGAGCCGGTTGGCAAGCCTTGGCGTTCCTCTGGATCTGCGGGCAAGGGCATACGCTCCCGCCTCATCGATTCCAACCTCAAGGACTTTTGCGGATCTTAAAATAATATCCTTTAATTCGTCAATGGTATAAAACTCCAGCCGATGCACCACGCCAAACCGATCCCGCAGAGGCGCCGTCAGCATACCTGCCCTGGTAGTCGCCCCCACCAGAGTGAATTTGGGAAGATCCAAGCGGATGGATCGGGCCGTGGCCCCCTTCCCGATCATGATATCGATCGCATAGTCCTCCATCGCGGGATAGAGGACTTCTTCTACCTGGCGGTTCAATCGGTGGATCTCATCCACAAACAGTACGTCCCCCTCCTGCAGATTGTTTAAGATCGCCGCCATCTCTCCCGGTTTCTCAATAGCCGGGCCTGAAGTGATCTTGATATTCACATCCATCTCATTGGCAATGATCCCCGCAAGCGTGGTCTTTCCAAGCCCCGGCGGCCCGTAGAATAAGACGTGGTCCAAAGCCTCACCTCTTGCCTTTGCCGCCTCAATATAAACTTTCAATGTTTCCTTGGCTTTTTCCTGGCCGATATAATCTTCCAGAAGCTGAGGACGCAGATGATTCTCAATCTTAATATCTTCTTCCAGATTTTCTGTTGTAATGATTCTTCTGCTCATAATACTACCGCATCTCCTCAGAACGCAACAAATTTCAGAGCTGCTTTCAGCACCTCTTCTACTTCCATATCTTCTGAAACATAGGCCTTCTTCACTGCTTGCAAAGCCTCAGTGTTTCCATATCCCAGGGCGATCAAAGCCTGCACTGCCTCGCCTGCCACTTCTCCGCCGCCGGAATTCGTCTCTCCCTGCCCGCTTCCTTCCTGGGCCGCATGTTCCAGCACGTCCTCGATCTTTAGTTTATCTTTTAATTCCAGGATCAGTTTCTCTGCCGTCTTCTTTCCGATTCCAGGAGCTGCCGAGATTGCTTTCACATCATTGGACATGACCGCAAAACGCAGTTCGTCCGGCGTCAGCCCGGATAGGATCCCAAGGGCGCCTTTCGGACCGATGCCGCTGACGCCGATCAGAAGACGGAACACTTCCAGGTCGTCTTTGGTCAAGAATCCATACAACTGCATGGCGTCTTCTTTCACATTTAAATAGGTATAGATCTTCACCTGACTTCCTGCCGACGGCAGCTTACCAAGCGCCTGACCGGACATAAAGAGGGCAAATCCCACCCCTCCCACATCTATGACAGCCTTGTCCGCTTCCACCGCGGCAAGTTCCCCTTTTACAAATTCGATCATGTTTCCTCCTAATAAAAATTGATATTCACGAGACGCTTCAGCATTTCCCCTGCCGCGATTCCGATCAAAAACCCTGTGACCACTCCTGCCACCAGAAGTACCGGCACGTAATAGATCACACTGAAGGTTTCCACCACCACCATTGCGGTCAGAAGCTGGCCCACGTTGTGGAATACACCGCCCGCCACACTGATCCCGATCACGCTGAACCCTCCCAGCTTTTTCAAAAGCGCCATCACCGCCAGACTCAAAAGCCCGCCAGCCAGGCTGTAAAGGATACTAAAATAATTTCCAAAAATAAAACCGGAAAGTAAAATACGGACTATTGAAAGCAAAAACACTTCAAATAGCCGCATTTTATACAGTGCGATAACAATGATCAAATTGGCCAGCCCCAGCTTCACCCCAGGAATTCCAAATTGAAACGGGATCAGAGACTCCACGTAACTGAAGATGAGCGCCAGTGCCGTAAACACGCCAAAATAGGCAACTTTATTCTTCATCAGTACCTCCTACTGCACCACCGCATCATATTCGCTGCTCTCCGCGCTCTCGATTTCCACCGTAACTTTATTAGGAAGGCAGATGATCGATTCATGGCTTCTTGATATGTCTTTCTGATGCACGCACAACTGATCCGGGCAGTCAGCCTCTATCATGTCCGCTTTCCCACCCTTTATCTGAAGAATATTGGTTCCGCCATTGATCTCTATCTCCTGGTCTTCTGAAAGATCGTAAGTTCCTTCGATCTCTCCCGCTACCTTAACTACCACTTTGCCGGCGCCGCTTCCGCCGATCACTTCGTGAAGAAGGAAGGCCAGCGCTGCCACGCAGAGGATGATCACGATCAATGCCCAGTCTTTCTTTTTCAACTTGATTTTCATATACCTTACCTCTCTGCACCTTATTCTATCATAAGATTTTCTGGTCTGCAACCAAACGTTCGATTGCATATCCCGTTTTTCATGTTATACTATATGGTAGTAAATGAAGTAATGAGGTGTTTTATGAGATATAAAAAAATCGCGGCTCTTCTTACCGCGGCCATCCTTCTTCTTCCTGGATGTTCCGGGCTCACGGAAAAGAGAAATCTTGTGTATACAGATACACTCTATGACACAGTGATCAGCGTCAAGATCTTAGATCCAGCCGGCGACGATATCTTAAAAGGCTGTGAAAAACTCTGCAGGAAATACGACACGATGTTTTCTTATACAAACGAAGACAGCGACATCTACAAGATCAATCACGCAGGCGGAGCCGCTGTGGAAGTATCAGAAGAAACTATTGATCTGATCAAACGAGGCATCTATTACGGTGATCTTTCCGATGGGGCTTTCGACATTTCGATCGGAGCGGTTTCCTCTCTGTGGGATTTCAGCTCCGAAGAGCCGGCAGTACCTTCCAGCGCCGCTCTTGCCGAGGCCAGAACCCATGTCAACTATAAGAATATCATTTTAAAAGACAATACTGTCATGCTAAGAGACCCAAAAGCCGCCATCGATGTAGGCGCTATCGCGAAAGGATATATCGCGGACCGAGTGAAGGAGTATCTGGAGGATCAAGGTGTAAAACACGCGGTCATCAATCTTGGGGGCAATGTACAGACCATTGGGACAAAACCTGACGGAACCGACTATAATATCGCGATTCAAAAACCATTTGCAAAAAGCGGGGACGCCATTACCTCTGTAAAAGTAGCGAATCAATCGGTAGTTTCCACCGGAATTTACCAGCGCTATTTTGAGGCCGATGACGGAACTCTCTATCACCATATTTTGGATCCTTCCACAGGAGCCCCATGCAAAAATAACCTTTACAGCGTTACCATCATCACAGATTCATCACTCACAGCAGATGCGTTGAGTACCACCTGTTTTCTCCTGGGATATGAAGAGGGCATGCGTCTGATCGATCAATTGGATAATGTGGATGCTGTGTTTATTACCGATGATCAGAAACTTCACTATTCATCTAATTTTCAAAAGAAACAATAAAACTCATATAAAAAAGGATCTGCAAAAACAGATCCTTTTTTCAATCTTAATAATAATAGGTTGTGGATGCGCCGATCATTGCTCCAAAAATCACAAAGAAAATAATGTAGATCACAAGAAGCACTCCGTATATGATCAGCATCGCCCGACAGTAGTTTCTCCGGTTGATATTTCCCTTCTTACCAAATGCCCATACAAAATAAATGATAATACCGGCGCAGGGGATAAGCAGCGCCAAAATCGTTAACAGCCATTCTCCCATCGTCATCGGACTGGTGTCCATCTGGGGCTGCTGTGTATAATTCTGTCCATAACCCTGAGGATTCGCGGCGTTATAATTATTATATCCATTCGTATAATTCTGGTTATAGTTATTATAATTCCCATAATTATCCTGATACTGCTGATAATTAGTATTCTGAGACTGTCCTGGATTCTGCTGATAGTTCATATTCTGGGCCTGTCCCGAATTCTGCTGATAAGTATACTGATACTGGGGCTGATCTCCCTGGCCCTGATTTTGAGTCTGATTCTGCTGATAGGTATACTGATATTGGGTCTGAGACTGCTCTCCCTGATTCTGATTCTCCGTCTGATCCTGGCTCTGCTGATCAGCGGAAGATTCCGTCTTCTGCACGTTCACATCTGCGTTAGGATCAGTATATACAGGCTGCTGGTCCAGATTCTGGCCATTGTTTTCAGGTGTATTGTCAAAATTGTTTTCCATAGTCGTAACCCTCCTTACCATACTGACAACATTTTATCATGATGTTACCGCAAATGCAATAGAACCCCTTGAATCCTAGACAGCAGATTCCCGCTGTAATAGCTCATAGGCGGCTGTCCCGGGAAAAACCGCCACATCCTCCAAAAATAAAACAAAATCATAGCTACTGCCAGGACTGTCACACACTTGCGCAAGACCGGCTGTCTCTTCTTCCCGCTTACGTACCGGTTCCAGCAGAATACCGCCGCAAGCACGATGATCGGGAAAATAAACGGATGGGTTTCCCATGCGCCGGCAAAATCCAGGCGGAGCACACAGAAAGCAGCGCGGGTCATGCCGCATCCGGGGCAGGGATAGCCTGTTGCCAAGACCATAGGGCACATACTGTGAAGGATATATTTAAAAAAAAGAAAATACAAAGCCAAAGCCACAATTGCCCATCTAGCCTGACAAATATCCTCTTTTAAAATCTTCCACCCGTCATGGACAGTCTGTTTCACGGTTCGCTTCATTAGAAATTTACTCCTTTTTTCATTTGGGCCGGGGGATTTTTAAAAATCCCCCGGCCCAAATTGAAAAATAAAACTTATAATATGATCTTCTTCGGACATTTCTCTGCGCACGCGCCGCAGTTTGTACATTTTGAGGTATCAATGTATGCCACATTATCTACCACTTTTACTGCCTCTGCCTCGCATACCTTCTCACACATCTTACAGCCGATACATCCCACAGAGCAGGCTTTCATAACATCTTTTCCTTTATCCTTGGAACTGCACTGTACCAGATGTTTCTGTTCATACGGAACAAGTTCGATCAGATGTCTCGGACACGCAGCCACACACTTGCCGCAGGCCTTACATGCTTCTTTATCCACCACAGCCACTCCGTCTACAATATGGATCGCGTCAAAGGGGCAGGCTTTTACGCAGGTACCCTCACCGATACATCCATAAACGCAGGCTTTTGGTCCGCCATTTTGCATCATATTAATCATGACGCAATCATGGAGTCCATTGTAATCGTAGCTTGTTTTCGCAGCCTCACAGGTTCCGGCACATTTTACAAACGCCACCTCATGAATCTGTTCTCCGGCATCTACTCCCATGATCTCTCCGATCTTGGCCGCCACCGGAGCGCCACCTACCGGGCAGGCGTTTACCGGAGCTTCCCCGGCCGCGATCGCCGCGGCGAGACCAGAACATCCCGGATATCCGCAGCCGCCGCAGTTATTTCCAGGAAGAACTCCCAGAACCTGCTCTTCTTTTTCATCAACTTCTACCGCAAACTTTTTGTCCGCAAGTCCCAGGAAGATACCGATGAATAAGCCAGTACCGCCTACAATGACTGCAGCCAAAATAATCCCTGTTATACTCATATCCATCTTCCTCCTATATCAATCCTGAGAATCCATAGAAGGCGATCGCCATCAACGTTGATGTCAAAAGTACGATCGGCATTCCCTTAAAGGATTCCGGGATATCGTTATATTCCATTTTCTCGCGGATACCGGCCAGCAGAACGATCGCGATCAGATAACCGACCCCCGTCGCGAAACCGTTTACCACGCTTTCCAGAAGATTGTATTCATCCTGTACATTGTTGATGGCTACGCCCAGCACCGCGCAGTTCGTGGTGATCAGCGGCAGGTATACACCCAACGCGTTATACAGAGAAGGCACAAACTTCTTTAAGAACATTTCCACGATCTGGACCAAAGCCGCAATGACCAGGATAAATACGATCGTGTTCAGATAGTCGAATCCCAATGGTTTCAAAATAAATTCATACAGCAGGCTCGCCACAAATGATGCCAGCGTAATAACGAAGATTACCGCTCCGCCCATTCCAACGGCTGTCTCCGTCTTCTTGGAAACGCCCAGGAAGGAACAGATTCCAAGGAACTGGCTGAGTACGACGTTACTTACAAGCGCAGAACCAACTGCGATCAAAATCAAATCTGCCATCTTTTACCCCTCCTATTCCTTTCCGTTCTCAGCGGCTGAAGCACAACCGCCGCAGGTCGCACAGTCCGCGCCGCATCCGGACTGGATCTTGGACGCGTCTTTGCCCTTCTTCTCCATGTTGATCTTTACCTTATTCTGGATTGCCGCCAGCACAGCCAGTACCAGGAAGGCTCCCGGAGCCTGGACAAAGATAGCGACCGGCACATAGCCTGCCGTTCCAGCGGCCTCATCCGCGATCGGCAGAAGCTGATAGCCGAAGATCTGACCAGCGCCAATGATCTCGCGGACCGCTCCGATGGCGATCAGAGCCACCGTAAATCCAAGCCCCATGCCAAGTCCATCGAAAATAGACGGCAGGACAGGATTTTTAGAAGCATAACTCTCCGCGCGGCCCAGGATGATACAGTTTACAACAATCAGCGGAATATAAAGTCCCAGCGCGTCATAGAGAGAAGGCGTAAAACCTTCCATCAGGAAATCTACGATAGTTACAAAAGATGCTACAACTACGATAAACGCAGGCATCCGGACAGAATCCGGAATCACTTTACGCAGCATAGAAATCAGCATGTTGGACATAACAAGCACCGCTGTAGTAGATACTCCCATGCCCAGACCGTTCATCGCAGAAGTGGTGACCGCCAGCGTCGGACACATACCAAGCATCAGAACAAATATAGGATTTTCATCTATCAGACCATTTTTCAGTCTTTCGCCACAACTATTCATCTCAACTACCTCCTAAAACGCGTTCTGGAAATAACCAAGCGCCGCGTTTACCGCACTGGTTACTGCTCTCGAAGTAATGGTAGCGCCGCTGATGGCATCGATTGGTTCCCCCTCGCCGCCGTCTTTGGATACATAAAACTTCTCTGTCTGCACACCAACATACTGCTCATAGAAAGAGCTCTCCGTCGCCTTCATACCAAGTCCGGCAGTTTCGCTGATAGAAAGGAAGGAAACACCGCTCACCGTACCGTCCGCGGTGATGCCTACCGTGATCTGGATGTCGCCGCCGTATCCCTCTCCATCTGTTACAGTGATCACATATCCTGTATCACCGCCGTCTACCGCGCAGACCTCATCAATACTTCCAGACATTCCCAGATCTTTGATCACCTGGGCGGCCACATCCCCGTCTACGTCTATCTGTTCAAACGCATCCTGTGACGCATCAGGGAATACCGCCTGCCACGCTTCCCGCTTCGCCTGCTCCTGGGCGTTGGCGATCGGTTCTTTCGTGATTTCATATACAAGTCCCAGCAGAAGACCGGAGACTAAAGTGATCACAGTCAGGATGATTGTATTCTTGATAATCTTGTTCATTATTTCTCTCCTCCTTTACCAAATGGTTTTGGAAGAGTAACCTTCTCGATCAACGGAACCAGAAGGTTACTGATAATGATCGCATAGGAAACACCTTCCGCGCTTCCGCCAAAAATACGGAACAGACCGGTCAGCAGTCCAAGGATGATTCCATATACGATCTGCCCCTTCTTAGTGATCGGGGAAGTCACATAATCCGTAGCCATAAACCAGGCTCCCAGCATAAGTCCTCCGCCGCACAAATGAGCGGTAATGTACTGAGGATCAAAGAATCCGATCTCTGGATGAGCCACATGACCAAAAATACCGACAAAGATCACAAATGTTACAATATATGTACCAGGAATCCTAAGATCGATCACACCCATCAGGATCAAGAAGATTGCCCCGATGATGATCGCGATCACAGAAGTCTCTCCGATGGTTCCTGGAATGGTTCCGATCAGCATGTCCATGGTATTGACCTGATCCAGAGCCCCTTCCTTCACATAGGAAAGAGGAGTCGGTCCTGTAACGCCGTCATAGACAAATGTGGTCATCTGGCCGGCAAAGGAGATCATCAGGAAACATCTCGCGCCCAGCGCCGGGTTCATGAAGTTCTGTCCCAGACCGCCAAACAACTGTTTTACTACAAGGATCGCGAAGATACCTCCCAAGACGCCCATCCACCAGGGGGCTGTAGGCGGCATATTCAATCCGAGCAAAAGTCCGGTAACGACCGCGCTGAAATCGTTGATCGTCACCTTTTTATGCATCAATTTCTCATAAATAAACTCCGTCAATACGGATGATACTGTAGTACTGATCAGCATGATCAGCGCAGATAAGCCAAAGTTATAAACTCCGAACGCAGATGCCGGCAGCAGCGCGATGACTACCATGAGCATAATATTGCCGGAGGTAACTCTGTCACGTATATGTGGTGAAGACGACACTTTTAATTTGTTCTCACTCACGTTTGTTCACCTCTTCCTCAACATTCTTTTGATTATTTCTTCTTGCGGTTTGCAAGCGCAATCTTTCTCATGGAACCGATCGCCTGTTTCAGCGGACGTTTTGCCGGGCATACATAACTGCAGGAACCACATTCCATACACTCCAGCCCTTCATGTTTTGTAAACGCCTCTTCATTGTGATTCTCCGCGTAATCCGCCAGTCTTGACGGAATCAGACGGCTTGGACAGGCTTCCACGCACCGGCCGCAGTTAATGCAGGCTGTCGGTTCAAACTTAGAAGCCTCATCTTTGGTAAATCCAAGAATCGCAGATGAAGTTTTCGTTACCGGAACATCCAGCGTAAACATAGCAAATCCCATCATCGGACCGCCGGAGATCAATTTCTGCGGATCTTCCTTGAATCCGCCGGCCGCTTCCACAAGCTCCGCCTGATTGATTCCGAACGGAACTTTGAAATTCCCCGGTTCATTGACCGCGTCTCCGCTTACCGTAACAATCCTCTCCATGGATGGTCTTCCCTCTACAACCGCCTGATAGATGCTGATCATAGTAGCCACGTTATCAACTACACATCCCGCGTCTGCCGGAAGCATAGCGGAATTGATCGCCCGTCCGGTGGTAGCATAGATCAATTGACGCTCGCCGCCCTGCGGGTATTTTGTCTTCAATGCAAGGACCTCCATCCGTGGTTCGTCCTTGGTAAGCTCTTTTAATTTCGCGATACAGTCTGGCTTATTATCTTCAACGCCAAAGATTCCTTTTGCGTTGTCAAACAACCGGAGCACCGCCTTCATACCGCCTACCAGTTTCTCCGGCATCTCCAGGATCGCCCGGTAGTCTGCGGTGATGTAAGGTTCACATTCCGCGCAGTTCGCGATCACATAGTCGATTTTATCTGGTTCTTTGGGAGAAAGTTTTACCTTCGTCGGGAAACCCGCTCCGCCCATACCAACGACCCCAGCTTCGCCGATCGCGTTTAAGATCTCCTCTTTGCTCATCTCCTCCAGGGGCTTTACTTCAGGATATTCTACTTCCCGGTATTCCCCGTCGTTTTCAATCACAATACTGTTCACCATTCCCCCTGTCGGATTCAGATGAGGCTCGATCGCCTTCACTGTCCCAGATACGGAAGAATAAATAGGCGCGGAAACAAAACCGCCTGCTTCCGCGATCTTTTGTCCTTTCAGAACCACATCCCCAACTTTAACGACCGGCGCCGCCGGGGCACCGATGTGCTGTGAAACTGGATAGACCAGGCTGCCCTTCGGCTTTAGTTCGACAATTTCCGAGCCTTTTGCCAGTCCCTTGCCGTCATCCGGGTGGATTCCACCCTTAAATGTTAACAATGCCATCCTTTTTCCTTCCTTCCTTTTTACTCTCTTTATAACTATACAAGAAAAAGGCCTTTTTATCTAGTAAAAAAGGCTAATTCCTTGTACATTTCCAAATACAGCTTGACGCTTTTTTAACAGACAAAGGATAGAGACTCTGGTGCCTCTATCCTTATAAAATCTGTGTTATATTTTGGCCGATTATTCTTCCTCTGAACCACCGTCATCCACACTTTCTGTCTCTGCCGCTGTTTCTAACGCCTTCATGCTCAGGCTGATCTTCTTCTCTTCCACATTCAGATCTACGATCTTTGCTGTGATCATCTGTCCAACAGACAATACGTCTGATGGTTTATCTACATGAGCTCTGGAAATCTGGGAAACATGGAGCAGAGCGTCAACTCCCGGCGTCAGCTCCACAAAAGCTCCAAAGTCAGTCATTCTGGCGACTTTTCCCTCGATCACGGTACCTACCGCGTAATCTTCCGCCGCGTTAGCCCACGGATTTGTCTCCGGGAACTTTAAGCTCAGCGCGATCTTCGTGTCATGGATATCTTTCACCAGAACTTTTATCGTCTCTCCCACCTGGAATACTTTCTTCGGATTTTCCACACGTCCCCAGGACATCTCAGAGATATGGAGCAGTCCGTCAATACCGCCAAGGTCGATGAACGCGCCGAAATCGGTCACATTCTTAACGGTTCCTTCTACCGTATCGCCCACCTGGAGTTTCGCGAACAGTTCTTTCTGTCTCTCCGCTCTCTCCGCTACCAGAAGCTGACGGCGGTCGCCGATGATCCGGTTTCTTCTTGGATTAAACTCGCTGATGACAAACTCGATCTCCTGATCCTGATATTTGCTCAGATCTTTTTCATAAGTATCAGAAACAAGGCTTGCGGGGATAAACACTCTCGCCTCGTCGATCACCACGCTCAAACCTCCGCCCAGAATCTGTGTTACAGGGGCTTTCAGCACCTCATGGTTTTCATATGCTTCTCTGAGACGCTCATTGCCTTTTTCAGCCGCCAGTCTCTTATAAGTAAGAAGTACTTGACCTTCTCCATCGTTTACCTTCAGAACCTTTACCGTCATTTTATCGCCTACAGACACAACTGTTGTCAGATCTACATTGGGCTCGTTGGTATACTCATTTCTCATGATGATCCCGTCTGCTTTATACCCGATATTTAAAATGATCTCGTCCGGTTTTACATCGATGACGGTACCATCAACAACCTCTCCATTTCTGATAGTTTTAAATGATTCTTCCAACATTTGTTCAAAAGTTTTTTCTGACATTATTTTGAACCTCCTCAATTATTTTGTTGGGCGTGGATGCCCCTGCTGTAATACCTACTGTTTCCACGGACCTTAATTGATTCATATCCAAATCGTCAAGTGTCTGTATATAGTACGTATCCGCACACGCATTACTGCAAATTTCAAATAACTTCCGAGTGTTTGAGCTTTTTTTATCGCCGATCACGATCATTGCTCCCACTCGTTTCGCAATATCACGCGCCTCCTCCTGGCGCTCTTTTGTGGCACTGCAAATCGTATTTAAAACAATTATATCATACCCCTTTTCAGCTATAATTTCAACTAATTCTTTGAATTTATTGTAATTAAATGTCGTCTGAGAAACGATACAGACTTTCTGTAAAGGGTCTTTTATTGTAAACGACTCCGCTTCCTCTTTGGTCTGGATGATCGTCACCGGACCTCCGGCCCAGCCGCTGATTCCTTCCACCTCTGGATGCTCCGGATTTCCAACGATCACAATATGCGATCCTTTCCCGCTTTCTTCCTCTACGATCTTATGGATCTTCTTTACAAAAGGACAGGTGGCGTCCACACACCGGATCCCTTTCCGCTCCATCAAACCGCAGATTTCTTTGGAAACTCCGTGGGATCGGATGATCACTATGCCTTCTTCAACCGCGGCCAGCTCTTCTTTTGAATCCAGGACTTTTACACCCTTTTGCTCCAGATCTTTGACCACTTCGTCATTATGGATGATGGGTCCGTAGGTGTAGATCGGTTTCCCGCCGGCTTGTCCCACCTGCTGGTATACTGTATCCACCGCCCGTCTGACACCAAAACAAAATCCCGCCGTCTTCGCCAGTTCTATCTTCATCTGCTTTCTCCTTACCCTCTGCAAAGCTCTATGATCCGAGCCGTTACTTCCTCGACAGTCAGATTGGAGCTGTCTACCAGGACCGCGTCTTCCGCCTGCTTAAGAGGCGCTGTCTTACGGGTCATATCCCGTTCGTCCCGTTCCTGGATGTCTTTCGCGATCTCATCCAGGCTGCAGGGGATTCCTTTTTCCTTTAACTCTTCATATCTCCTTCGGGCTCTCGTTTCCACACTGGCTGTCAGAAAGATTTTTACATCCGCGTCCGGAAGTACGCAGGTGCCGATATCCCGGCCGTCCATAACCACATCTTCTGTCTTTGCCAATTCTCTTTGCAGCTCCAGCAGCTTCTGTCTTACCTCTGGAATAGCGGAGCTTTTGGAAGCCATATTCCCCACTGCTTCCTCCCGGAGTCTGCCGGTCACATTTCTCCCGTTCAGATATACCTGCTGGATCCCGTTCTCATACTGGATCCCCACTTCAGCACCGGAAACAGCTTCTGTCATCCGGTCCGTCTCATCCGCCCGAATTCCCTGTTCCAGAAAATAGAGCGCCAGAGCCCGGTACATGGCTCCTGTATCTACATAGATAAACCCCTTCTCTTTTGCTACTCGTTTGGCAATGGTACTCTTTCCGGCCCCCGCGGGACCGTCAATGGCAACCTGATATCCCATGTTCTCCTTCCTTTCTCTGTAAATAAAAAAAGCCCCGGATTCAGGGGCTTTCAAATCCTGACCACTGTAACAGTATAGCGCATATCTTACCGTGAGACAAGATGCAATTTATGGCTGTATTTTCTTAAGCTTAAGCGCAGGGATCAGCATGCCTCCAAGGCTGTTTCCCATGGTCATGAAAAATAGATAAGACAAACTTTTCACCGACCACATCCCCGCCAAAGATATATAGAACATGTTGGCAATACAATGCTCGAATCCGCATAAGATAAACACGCTGACACAGAAGATCAAAATCAGAGGATTGCCGGTCGAACGGAAACCGTCCACCGCCACATACATCAAGATCCCGCAGAAAAAGGCCAGGATCAAAATACTGGCCGGGCTGTCTGACAGTTTCGTCTGACAAAGCTGTACCGCTCGCTCTCTGATATTTTCCCCAATCCTGGTCTGGGCAAGAAGACCTGCCCCCAGCGCTGTTCCCGCCAGATTCCCGATCCAGGCAGCCAGCAAAAGCGCAAGGTAAGGCTTCACTTCCGTCTGCTGGACCAGATATCCGATCTTTCCTGTATACAGATACAGGCCATTCAAAACAATGGCATACAATCCTACCCCAAAGAGCACGCTTCCCACTATCGGCTGTTCCACAGAAAGATAGACCGTCCCTCCGATCGAAATTGCCAGTCCCGCTCCCGCGGCCTGAAGGAAGATGCTTCCCATTCGCTTCATAGTTCCTCCTAATGACTCTCTCCGCTGACGCGGCTTCTTACATTCCCCGCAGATATCCGGCCGCCCGCAGCACATGGCCGGCTAAAACTGAGGTGGTCACACTGCCAACGCCTTTTGGCACCGGACTGATATAGGAGGCTTTCCGGCTTGCCTCCTCAAAATCCACATCCCCGCAGAGATTCCCTTCTTCATCCACATTGATTCCCACGTCTATCACAACGGCCCCTTCTCCTACCA
>CABPCP010000051.1 GCA_902406105.1 uncultured Mordavella sp. | reverse complement strand
CCGCCCGACCTATCCGACACAATGGCCAAGTGTCGGATAGGAACGGCAAAATTTTTTGCACTTCTATTGCTTCTTTATCACACATAAGCAAAAAGCCAGGGAATCAAACAGCTGATGAGCGGCGGCGGGGTAATCCTGATCGGAACCCAGCTGATCCCGCTTCTCAGCAGCTTATTTTAGAGGAAGGAGTAATTATCCATGTTCGATCAGATCTTTGATGCGATTGAAGAGTGGATGAGGGGACTCCTCACAGGGATCATTCATTCCAACCTGGACCGGATGTTTACCGATGTCAATGACAAGACCAGTGAGATCGCCGTTCAGGTTGGACAGACCCCGCAGGGCTGGAACAGCAACATATTCAGTATGATCGAAAACTTGTCGGAAACGGTGATCCTGCCGATTGCAGGGATCATCATCACATTTGTGCTCTGCTATGAGCTGATCAGTATGATCACAGAGAAAAACAACATGCATGACGTCGATACATGGATGTTCTTCAAGTACTTTGTAAAGATGTGGATCGCGGTCTATCTGGTCAGTAATACATTTACCATTACGATGGCCGTATTTGATGTAGGGCAAAGTGTGGTCAATTCTGCGGCAGGTGTGATCACCGGAAGTACAGAGATTGATATCAGTTCTGTGCTGACAGACCTGGACACAGCACTGGAAGCTATGGAGATCGGGGAACTGGTCGTTCTGGTGCTGGAAACGCTGATCGTCAGCTTTGGCATGAAGATCATGAGTGTTCTGATCACAGTGATCCTGTATGGTCGAATGATCGAGATTTATCTGTATACTTCAATCGCCCCGATTCCATTTGCTACTATGACCAACCGCGAATGGGGACAGATCGGGACCAATTATTTCCGGGGGCTTTTTGCCCTGGCGTTCCAGGCATTCCTGATGATGGTATGCGTGGCAATCTATTCCATACTGGTGGCGGGCATCCAGTATTCGGATAACTTAAGTTCCTCTCTCTTCGGAGTGATGGCTTACACGGTTGTGCTGTGTTTCAGCCTGTTTAAGACGGGGGCACTCAGCAAATCGATCTTTAATGCCCATTAAATTTCAGGAAGGAGGATTTGGACGATGGCTTATGTCAGTGTTCCAAAAGATTTAACAAAAGTAAAGAATAAGGTGGCGTTTAACCTGACTAAGCGGCAGCTGATCTGTATCGCGGCGGGAGCTGCGGCGGGAATTCCTTTTTATTTCCTTACAAGAGGGGTTCTGGGAAACAGCAATGCTGCCACAATTATGGTCCTGCTGATGCTGCCGGCCTTTCTTTTCGCTATGTACGAAAAGGACGGCATGCATCTGGAAGAGGTGCTGATCCATATGATCCGTGTCAAATGGCTGCGTCCGGCAGTCAGGAAATATGAAACGGAAAATTATTTTGAGACAGATCCGGAAAAGTCCGTGTCTGTGACAGTAAAAAAATCGGAGAAGGGAGGAAAGAACCTTGGCAGAAAGAAGCGGTAAGAAGCGGCGTCTGGAAAAGCGCCGGGCTAAAGAAGAGAAGAAAGCTGCGAAACAGCAGGCGGCTTTGAAAGCCGCGAAAAAAGGCAGCCGTAAAGCTCCACGCGGCAAGGCAGATCAGAAGAAGAAGGAGAAAGAAGAGAAAAGGATATCCGCACAGAGGACGATTGCCTATAAGGAAATGGCAAAGGACGGGATCTGCAGGGTGCATGATAAATGTTATTCCAAAACAATCCGGTTTTCGGATATCAATTATCAGCTGGCTCAGAACGATGACAAAAATGCGATCTTTGAGAACTGGTGCGATTTTCTGAACTATTTTGACAGCAGTATCCATTTTCAGCTTAGCTTTATCAATCAGAAGAGCAGCATGAAGGAATTTGAAAAGGTGATCCGGATTCGCCGGAGGCATGATGAATTTGATGAGATCCGGAGAGAATATGCCCGGATGCTGCATCGGCAGCTTGCTAAAGGGAATAACGGCCTGGTGAAATCCAAGTATATCACTTTTTCCATAGAGGCGGATAATATCCGGGAGGCAAAGCCAAAACTGGAGCGTATAGAGACTGATATCCTGAATAATTTTAAAATCCTGGGTGTTCCCGCAGAACCGTTAAATGGAGCTGAACGATTGAAGATCCTGCGCCAGATACTGAATCCGGACGAGCTGGGGGATATCCCGTTCGATTATGGGTCTATGATCCATAGCGGGCTCTCTACAAAAGATTATGTGGCGCCTACCAGTTTTGTGTTCAAGGACGGAAAGACGTTCCAGATGGGAAATACCATCGGCGCAGTTTCGTACCTGCAGATCCTGGCGCCGGAACTTACCGATAAGATGTTGGCGGAGTTTTTGGATATGGATAAAAATCTGATCGTCAATCTGCATGTGCAGTCTGTGGATCAGGTAAAGGCAATTAAGCTGGTGAAAGGCAAAATGACGGATATCAACCGGATGAAGATCGAAGAGCAGAAAAAGGCGGTCCGTTCCGGCTACGATATGGATATCATCCCGTCGGATCTGAATACTTACGGCGGTGAGGCAAAACGACTGCTGGAAGATCTGCAGAGCAGAAACGAAAGGATGTTTCTTGTAACGGTACTGTTCCTGAACACTGCGAAGACAAAGCAGGCACTGGATAATGCCATCCTGCAGACGGCAGGAATCGCACAAAAATATAACTGTATCTTAAGACGTCTGGATTATCAACAGGAAGAAGGGCTGATGAGCAGCCTTCCTCTGGGAGTGGGGCATGTGCCGATCAAGCGGGCTCTGACAACTACGAGTACAGCAATTTTCGTTCCTTTTACAAGTCAGGAGCTTTTTATGGAAGGGGAGTCGTTATACTACGGTTTAAATGCCTTGTCCAACAACATGATCATGGTGGACAGGAAAAAATTAAAGAATCCTAACGGGCTGATCCTTGGCACGCCCGGATCCGGAAAATCATTTGCTGCGAAGCGTGAGATCACTAATGCATTCTGCATTACCCAGGACGATATCATAATCGGAGATCCGGAGGGGGAGTATTATCCTCTTGTTCATGCCTTAGGAGGGCAGGTAATCCATATTTCACCTACCAGTAAAGACTACATTAATCCTATGGATATCAACATGGATTATTCTGATGACGATAACCCGCTGGGGGTAAAATCAGATTTCGTCCTGTCACTGTGTGAATTGATCATGGGAAGCAGAAATGGCATCGAGGCAGAGGAAAAATCGGTAATCGACCGTTGTCTCCCGCTTGTATATCAGAAGTATTTTTCTGATCCAAGGCCGGAGAATATGCCTGTGCTGGGAGACCTTTACGATTGTCTCCGGAAGCAGAAAGAACCCCAGGCGCAGAGAATCGCCACAGCGCTTGAGATCTATGTGAATGGATCATTGAATGTCTTTAATCACAGGACCAATGTGGAACTTAATAACCGGATCGTATGCTATGACGTGAAAGATCTGGGAAAACAGCTGAAGAAGCTGGGGATGCTGATCGTCCAGGATCAGGTTTGGAACCGGGTGACAGTCAACCGGGCCACCCATAAAGCGACACGGTATTACATCGATGAGTTCCATCTTCTCTTAAAAGAGGAGCAGACGGCCGCCTATAGTGTGGAAATCTGGAAAAGGTTCAGGAAATGGGGAGGTATCCCGACCGGAATCACCCAGAATATTAAAGACCTGCTGGCAAGCCGTGAGATTGAGAATATTTTTGAGAACAGTGATTTCATTCTGATGCTCAATCAGGCCGCCGGCGACCGGCAGATCCTGGCGAAACAGCTGAATATTTCCCCGTATCAGCTGTCCTATGTGACTAATTCAGGAGAAGGCGAAGGGCTTTTGTTTTATGGCAGTACGATCATCCCGTTTAAGGATAAGTTTGATAAGAGCCTGAAACTGTATTCCCTGATGACGACAAAACCAGAAGAAGTGAAAGATTAACCGACCATTTACCGTTTCCAGTAAATGGTCTTTCTTTTTGCAAAGGGAGGTGGAAAGTCTGGCAGGAGTGAAATATACCGCCAAAGAAAAAACGGTACAGAAGATGACCAGGGATGGTCTGACGGAAGAACATATCGGAGATGGCCAGAAAAAAGATGTGCCGGATAAAAGCAGGGGACGCCCGGCCGCCAGATTTGAAAAACAGATCCGGGAGGCGTCTCTTCGACAGGAGGAGGTGTCTGCAGAAGAAAGCGTTGATGGCTCCAAATTGGAGCGGCGCATATCAGTGGATGGAGATCCGCAAAGCAGACAGCGGATAACTGCAGACAGTGAAAAGGTAAGGAACCGGTCAGAAAAAATCCGGGATCATGAGACGGTTCCGGACACAGACGGACTGGATGGTCAGAAATCCCAGATCAAAACCAGACAGAAAAAGGCCCGTCTGAAAGAAGAACAGGCAAAATCCGGGCGTCTGGCTTTTGGTGATGAAGGAAGCCAGATGGTCCGGGTAGCCGGAATGGGAGTAGGACGCAAGGCCGCAGGAACAGCGGCATCTGCCGCTTCGGTATATGTTCATGTGAAAGCATCGGAGGAAGCGGATGATAACGCTGCTGTAGATGCTGCTTCGGCTGGGGAGTTGATGACAGAACGGGCTGCGGTGAGCCTGAAACGTACTCAGGACCGGAGTAAAAGAGCGGACGTCCGCGCCAGCCGGCGTGGGATCCATATGGAAGGTGCTTCGGAAAGCAGATTGAAATTTACGCAGGCAGGACAGGAAGGGAGCGGAAGTACCTCTTCTAATAAGAAGAAGCAGGAAGACAGTCAGACTGTTATGAACCGTTTTTTTCAGCGGAAACGCTATAAAGAGGCTTATCAGTCTGCGAGAAGCGGGGCGGCCTCAGGAAAAGCAGGAGCCTCAAAAGCAGCTGCCGCAGCCGAGACTATGACCACTAAGGCAAAGAACGCCTTAAAAGAAGTGGCAAGAAGGAACCATGCAGTATTTGCCGTTCTGGGAATCTTTGGACTTCTCTTCCTTTTGATCGCCGTGGCCTTTTCCAGCTGCAGCGCTTCGGTACAGGGGAGCGGATCTGTCATCGGGATTACTACATATCCAAGCTCAGACGAAGATATTTATGCGGCAGAGAACGCCTATGCTGCGTTGGAAGCGGCACTGAATGAACAGATTAACCAGATGGAGTCCATGCATCCCGATTATGACGAATACAACTATAACGTGAGTGAGATTTCTCATAATCCTTATCATCTGATCTCATACTTGACTGCGAAATACGGAGACTGGACCTATGCCGATGTAGAGGCGGAGATAGAAGCTTTGTTTTCGGAGCAGTATTCCCTTCATACAGAAGGAAGGACAGAGACCGTGACGGAGACCCGGACGGTGCGTGTAGGAGAGTCATTGGGACAGGTAGTCACGAGCGGCTACTGCAGCTGCTCCATCTGCTGCGGTCAATGGTCCGGCGGACCGACCGCCAGCGGAGTTTATCCCACAGCTAATCATACCCTGGCGGTGGATGCCTCTAATCCAATCGTCCCGATGGGAACAAAAGTTGTGATGAATGGTGTGGAATATACCGTAGAAGACACCGGGGCTTTTGACCGGTACGGTGTAGATTTTGATGTTTATTATGACGATCACGCATCTGCTTCCGCGCATGGGCACAAGACCTGGGAATGTTATCTGGCCGATGATAACGGGACTAATGAGGTAACTGTAACCGATACCAGGACAGTCAAAATCCTGTATGTGACGCTCACAAACCAGGGGCTTGACGCTATAGCGCGGGAAAACCTGGATGAGGAACAGCTGATTCTTTACAATGCGCTGAATACAACGCATGGAAACCGGGATTATCTCTGGGACAGCAGAGTAATTTCCGGAGGGTCCGGGGGCATGGACTACGATATCCCGCCGGAAGCACTGGAAGATGAAGAGTTCGCTCGGATGATCCACGAAGCGGAAAAATATCTGGGCGTTCCTTATGTATGGGGCGGATATTCCCCGTCAGGATTTGACTGTTCCGGATTTGTTTCCTATGTAGTAAACAACTGCGGAAACGGCTGGAACTACGGACGACTGACAGCAGAAGGGCTGCGGGGACAGTGTACTTACGTGGCACCGGGAGAAGCAAAACCTGGAGATCTGATTTTCTTTCAAGGAACGTACAATACGTCCGGAGCATCTCACATCGGCATCTATGTAGGTAATGGAATGATGATCCACTGCGGGGATCCGGTCCAGTATGCAAATATCAACAGCAGTTACTGGCAGCAGCATTTTATGTGTTACGGCAGGCTGCCATAGGATGGAGGTGAGGATTTGAATAAAAAGATCAGACGGTATCTGGAAGAGATTGAGAAGACGGAGAAGAAGATCGCAGATCTCCAACAGTATCTGAAAGGGATCAAAAGCGCCTTGAAAGAGGAAGAAAATAATGAAATGATCCGGGCGATCCGGGGCATGAAGCTGGAGGGGGAAGAGCTCCTCCAGTTCCTGGACGGGCTGAAAGGCGGAAATGTTCGCTTTGAAGTCGGAAAGAAGACGGATGGGAGCGGAAAAGGCTCTTTCGTCCGGCAGGATTCAAATACAGAAAGAGAGGATGAGAATGATGAGAAAGAAATGGAATAAGCGGGTACTGGCTGCAGTCATGGCTGCGGCCATGATCCTGGGAACGTCAACAACAGCATTTGCCAATGCTTCTCCTCCGGAAGGGCAGGAGGCAGCACAGGAACAGTCTGCTTCGGCCGGGGAAAACGGTCAGACGGAAAATGTCCCGGCAGATGCAGCAACTGAGACACCTCAGACAGAACCGGTGCTGGAGGAAGACGGGACCGGAGGCACGGCATTTACCACTCCCGGGAACGCACAGGTGCAGGATGATATTACAGAAGATGGAAGTAAGGAGTTCCTGACAATCACGACCAAAAATAATAATACATTTTATCTTGTGATCGACAGGAGCGCATCGACTGAAAATGTCTATCTGCTTTCTCAGATCGATGAAAACGATCTGCAGGAATTTCTGAAAGACGGTGCTGTATCGGTATCAGAAAAACAGGAACCGGCTGTTGTGCTGGAAGAAGAATCTCAGACAGGAGCATCTGCGGAAACCGGTCAGGAAAAAGAGCCGGCCGTTGAGGAGGAGCCAGAAGAGGAAGTCTCCGGCAATGCGGCAGGACTGATCGTGATTTTCCTTGCGGCGGGAGCCGGTATCGCGGCTTATTACTTCCTTAAGATCCGGAAAAAGAAAGCGATAGAGGAAGAAGAGGATGAGGAAGGGCTTGAGCTGGACGATGGCCTGGAAACTGTGGATGAACGGGAAGAAACCAGATAAAAGATTTTATGGAGAGGGATTGCACAAAGCTCTCTCTCTTTTTTCATTGAAGGAGGAATAGACGTATGTATCTTGTGATTGCAGAAAAACCAAGCGTATCAAGAGCGATCGCCCGTGTGATCGGGGCGGAGAACAGGGAGGAAGGATTTCTTTCCGGAAAGGGCTGTATCGTGAGCTGGTGTCTGGGGCATCTGGCGGAATATCTGCCGCCGGATGGCTATGATAAAAGATATGAAAGCTGGAAGTATGAAGATCTTCCTATCATTCCGGATGAGTGGAAACTGGCAGTTTCCCAGGAGAAAAAAGAACAGTTTTATACACTGAAACGGCTGCTGAACAGTCCGGATGTAGAGTATGTGGTAAATGCCTGTGATGCAGGAAGAGAAGGGGAACTGATCTTCCGGCGGGTGTATCAGCTTTCCGGAAGCAGAAAGCCGGTGAAACGTCTCTGGGTCAGCTCCATGGAAGACAGTGCGATCCGGGCGGGCATGGAACAGCTGAAAGATGCAGAAGAATACCGGAATCTGGCGGAGGCGGCTGTCTGCCGTGCAAAAGCGGACTGGCTGGTAGGAATGAACGCGACCAGGGCATTTACAACCAAGTATTATAAGAAACTTACAGTAGGAAGGGTTCAGACCCCGACGCTTGCCATGCTGGTAGAGCGGATGGAACAGATCAAAAAGTTCCGGAAGGAGAAGTATTTCAACGTGGAACTGGATTGTGACGGCATGAAAGCGGAACGGCAGAAGATCTTTGATCCGAAGGAAGCTGAAAAACTCCAGAACCTGTGCGACGGGAAAGATGCTCATGTGATGTGCTGTGAGAGTGTAGAGAAGAACGTGAAACCGCCCAGACTCTACGACTTAACTACCCTGCAAAGAGAGGCAAACCGCATTTATGGCTTTACGGCGCAGCAGACTCTTACGGCTGCCCAGAGCCTTTATGAAGAAAAATTGATCACCTATCCAAGGACAGACAGTAATTTCCTGACGGAAGATATGGAGACAACTGCCAGACAGGTGATCCGTGTGATCCATGAGAAATATCAGCTGATGGGGCCTTTTGAGAAACCGGAAAAACCGGATCTTAGCCGGGTCATGAACAATAAAAAAGTGTCCGATCACCATGCAATCATCCCCACTGTAGAGATTGCAGATGCTCATCTGGACGACCTGAAGGAAACGGAGCAGAAGATCCTGTTTCTGGTTGCCGTACACACGGTGGAGGCTGTCAGCAGGGATCATGTTTTCCGTGAGATTTCTGTGGAAGTTGAATGCGAGGGTGAGCATTTCCATGCGAAAGGGAAAGAGATTATGGAACAGGGCTGGAAGATTTACGAAGCTTGTTTCCGAAATCCTGACGGCATTGTTATAGAGGATCCGAAAGAGGCTGCAAAGGGGACGATTCCAAAGGTGAAAAAAGGGAAGACCTTCTATCATGTGGAAGCAAAGGTGACGGAACATTTCACTTCTCCGCCGAAACCCTATACGGAGGATACGCTGCTTGCAGCAATGGAGACGGCAGGAAATAAGGAATTTGATGCGGATACAGAGAAGAAAGGACTTGGGACTCCGGCAACCAGGGCATCGATCATTGAAAAACTGGTCCATTCCCAGTACGCCTGCAGGAAAGGGAAACAGATCGTGGCTACAGATGACGGACAGTCCCTGATCGAGATCCTTCCGGATTATCTGAAATCGGCATCTATGACGGCCGAATGGGAGAATCAGCTGCTGGAAATGGAACACGGAAAGATCCAGCCGGAACAGTTCCTGACTGGGATCCGGAATCTGATCACAATGATGCTGAACGGATGCGATCAGATCAGTGAAGAAGAGTCCGGCAGATTTCAGAGTCGGGAAAGCATCGGAACCTGTCCTGTATGTGGAAGCCTGGTTTATGAAGGGAAGAAAAATTTCTACTGCAGCAGCAGAGAGTGTAACTTTGCACTCTGGAAAGAAACCAGATATCTGCAGAGTATGAGAAAAACCATTGATAAGCGTATGGCGGCAGAACTTTTGAAGAATGGCAGCATTCATGTGAAAGATTTGTATTCCGCAAAGAAGGATCGCTATTTTGAGGCGGATCTTCTGATGAAAGCGCAGGATGATGGGAAGGTAGAGTTTTCCCTGTCCTTTCCAAAGAAGAATTACAACAGAAAAACTAAAAAAAGAGCATAGGAGGAAGTGCATATGAATTTTGAAACATTTATGGAATCAATTAAGAATCATATCAAAGAATATCTTCCTGAGTCATACCAGGATGCCCAGGTCACAATCCGGGAACAGCAGAAACTGAATAACCGGTATATGGGGCTTACCGTGATCAGGCCGGGAGACGATCGGATCCCCACGATTAATCTTACTGACTTGTACAGGCAGTACTATGAAAATCCAAAGTTTCGTATCACGGACGTACTTGAGCAGATATCGCAGATCATCCAGAAAGAACCGGAGCGCTTTGATGTGAGCCGCCTGACTCAGTATGAAGAAGCGAAAAAACACCTTTTCATGAGAGTATCTAATGCGGATAAAAATGTACAGGTGCTGGAAGGCGTACCTTTTGTTGAGCGGGAAGATCTGGCCATTACGTTTCACATTGCTGTTGAGGAAACGGAAGCGGGAAGAGCTTCTGCTATTGTAACCAACCGGATGATGGAGACCTATGGAGTGACCAGAAATCAGCTTTATAAGGATGCTCTGGCAAACAGTCCGGTTATTACGCCAGTAAAAATTAATAATCTGGGAGAGTTGCTTGGCAGAATGACTTTGGATGGGATGAAGGAGATGGGAGCATCCGAAGAAGAAATCCGGGATGCAAAAGAAAGGATGGACGAAGCAAATCAGGATAATCCTTTGATTGTAGTAACAAATGAAACTGGTATAGACGGGGCGGCTGCTGTGTTCTATCCGGGCGTTATGGATCAGCTTGGTGAAGAAATAAAAGGAGATTTCTTTATTCTCCCTTCATCTGTGCATGAAATTATTGTTGCTCCTGATGATGGAAGACTTTCCTACTCGGAATTAAAAGAGATGGTGACAGAAATTAATGAAACGCAGGTTGCCCCGGAAGACTGCCTGACAGATGAAGTGTATCATTACGATACCAGAGACCATGTATTTGAAAAAGCTGAGGCTTTTACAGAGAGAAAAAGGGCGAAGGAACAGGATATTGGAAAACAGGAACCTGTTAAGGAGACAGCGGCAGAAAAAGCTGTCCATCCGGAGCGGATCAAACATAAATCTACGGATATGGAACTGTAGGAACGATTTTAGATTTTCCCTGCCTGCTGTCCTAAGACAGCGGCGGGGACTTTTTATAAGGAGGACATGAGATGGAAGAAAATAGAAATACATCTTTTCAGCTGAAAGGAAGAGATATGGACAGTATTCTGCAGTCTCTGGAAGAAGGCGTTTCTGAAATATTTACCAGTGAAAGATACACGGAATACCTGCAGACAATGGCGAAGTTCCATAATTATTCTTTCAATAACACGATGTTGATCGCACTTCAGCGGCCGGATGCAACGCTTGTGACAGGATACCGGAACTGGCAGTCTATGGGACGTCAGGTCATGAAGGGAGAGAAAGGGATTACGATTATTGCCCCGACGCCGATCAAGAAAAAGCAGATGCAGGAAGTCTTGGACAAGGAAGGGCGTCCGGTTCTGAATGAAAATGGAGACTCGATCATGAAAGAGGTGGAAGTGAAGATCCCCCGGTTTAAGGCGATTACCGTCTTTGATATTGCTCAGACAGTTGGAGATCCCATCGACCTGATGGTGCCGGAAGAACTGAAAGAGGCAGTTAATGATTACGATCTGTTCATGGAAGCAATTACCGCAGTATCTCCAGTACCGATCCGATTTGATGAGATTTCAGGAAATGCGAAAGGGTACTATCACAATGAGGATAAAGAAATCGTGATCCGGAAAGGGATGAGCGAAAGCCAGACAATCAAGACCGCAATCCATGAGTCCGGGCACGCCAGACTCCATGACCGTGATGAAATGAAGGCAAAAGGAGAAAAGAAAGACCGGCTGACAGCAGAAGTAGAGGCAGAGTCTGTTGCTTACTGTGTGTGCAGTGCATTCGGAATAGATACCTCGGAGTATAGTTTCCCATACATTGCAAACTGGAGTTCCGGAAGGGATATGAAAGAACTGAAAACATCAATGGATACGATCCGGCACACGGCTGGGAAAATGATTGATGAGCTGAGCATAAAGATGAGGGAACTGTTGGCAGAGAGAAATGTGCAGAGACAGGAGGAAAAGAAAGAGAAATTCCTTCCTGCGATGGAAGCTGCCGGGTATTACTTTGATGAAAAGGGCAGTACAGATGACCATCTCCGGTTCGTGCCGGACGGCGTACATCAGTTATCAGGGGTTCTGTATGCAGACTCCTGGGATGATGTAGAGACCTGGTTTGGACAGGGCGGTATCGATGATCAGTTTACGGCAGAACGGATCCAGAGAGTTCTTTATCCGGAACGGTTTGAAAAGAGTTCAGAAGAGATGATGTATGAAGACAACGGGGAGCGATTTTCCATCTATCAGATTAAAGAAGGATCAAAAGCAGAGCAGTATAGATTCCTTGGCATGGATTATATCAATAAAGAAGGACTGGAAGTGGTCGCTGCGGATTATGAATGTGTTTATTCCGGAATTCTATTGAAATCGGATGATCTGGAAACACTTTACAGCATGTTCAATGATCTGCCGCCCGCTGACTTCAAAGCCCATTCTATGTCGGTCAGTGATGTGGTGGTCATGAACCGGAATCATGAACTGCGGGCTTATTATGTGGATCAATTTGGATTTACGGAACTTCCGGCTTTTGCACTGGAAAGAAAGGCAGAGCTGGGAATAGGTCAGCTGACAGAGAGGGTCAGTCACTTGGATGAAGACTCCAATATCCGATTTTATGTGGCTGAGTGTTCAGAATTTCCCGTTCTGGGAGAGTACCATCAGGATTTGTCACTGCAGGAAGCTTTTCGGATCTATGACAGCATTCCGCCGGAGCGGATGCATGGAATAAAGTGTATTGGATTCGATCTGAAGGATGGAAGCGATTATGAAGGTGAATTTGAGCTGGTCAGTGGAAACCGTATCCAGAAAGAAACAATTAATTCAATTCCTTATTTTCGGGAAAATGTTCATGTGCAGAAAGCGATAGCGGAGGCTGAAAAGGAACTGAAAGCCCGTGAAGCGGCAAGAACCGTACCAAAGAATGAAAATAAAGAAGTAAAGATCACGCTCAAGAGAAGGGAGGAATGTTTATGAGCCAGACACGATTTGATGAAGATGAATTAACGCTGGTGGCCGCTTATGCTGCCAGAACCAGGGAGGAAACAATTGATGTTCTGAAGGGTGCGCTTGATGTGATCGAAGAAACAAAAGAAGATCTCTCAGATGAAAAGATGATTCTGCTATTGTCATCTACGATTGAAAAGCTGCAGCAGACGGAGGACGAATTATTTTATTCCCTGGGCCTGGAGGAATATCTGAATAATATAGAGGAGGCTGACGATGAGAACTGATCAGTATGCTCTTTATCGGGTTGATCCCCATAAGGCAGGAAAAGAACTGTGGAGAAAATCCTATGACCAGGTCATGAGTGAAAACCGACAGATATGGATTGGCCTTTATCGGCAGATCCATATCTCGCATATCCAGATAGAAGAAACGATTATGGATATTTGGAGAAAAATAGCCGATATCAGAGAAGCCAGTGATGTGATTGTTTTGAATCGGAACGGGGAAATAGCCTGTTATTACGCAGATGAGGATCTGCCCAGACGGATCGCCGGATTTATCCGGATCAATACAGCAGGGGCGCTTGTAACACTGGATACGAAAGATTATCGGATTGACGGCATGGATGGAAACTGGATGGCTGCAGATGAGATCATTATAGACGGCCGGCAGTTTTTTCTTATGGAACATCAGAAATACCATCAGAATATCCCCAGTGTTATCCTGGACTGCTATGGAAAGAAGATTATGGAGGCATGTGAAAAAGGCTTCGATCAGAAGACAAAAGAGATCCTTCGTGGATATGTGCAAAAGGATCAGATAAAGGAAGCGGATCGTAATAAAATGCAGAACAGACAGGGACTGATGAATAGGCTGGAACTGTGGCAGAAAGCATATGAGAATGGTCATTATGAGAGAAGCTGGGAGTCCGGGATGGAGGTCAATTATGATGCGATCGATGGATGTGTCAATCTCCAGAAAGATCATCCGGGGAAGGCGCTTCCGGATGTAGAAAAGAAGCCTGAGAAACGTGTATCAGTTGTGAAAAAGCTGCGGGAAAAGCAGATCGCTATTGCCAAAAGGACAGGGAGGCCGGTTCCTAAGTATCTGGAAAAGCAGATGGTAAGGGAGAAGGCCTGATTGTATGTGGCTCAGACGCATTTGGTGATGAAAAAGCCTCATCGCGATGGCATTTTTTGAACGTAAAAATCGTGAGGCGATAGTTTATATACCTAGGCAGGTTAGTGTCCAGTTCACATGTCGGGAAGGAGGGAGTATTTGAAGCTTACAAAGTATGAAAAAGAAACAATCTCCTCTTTAATGAGGCAGAGGATCAGGTTGATGTCTTTACTTATAATGTCAACCTGAAACGACGGCTGGCTAATTTCAGCAGGAAATATCCGGAGCTTTGTAGAAAGAAAGCGGTAAATAAGGAGGGCGGTGTGACGTATCTTATTGACAAAGGTCGATTGTCAATTCATTTGGTGCCACCGTATGATGCGGAGAAGATTGAATTGGTGATTAAAAATTTACCTCTTCAGTGATTTTTATTAAAGGGTGTGACCGAATTATGTGGCCTGGGAGAAAATTCCCGGGCCTTTTTTAATGCTCAAATACAATATGTTGAATTTTAGTAAAAAAGTGTCCACAAAATAAGCTGGTGTTTTTATACCCCAGCTGTCAGCTTATTCTTAGCTCATAAGATGAGACAAATCATAACTCTTTATGTGGGATGCACTTAAAGAAAATGACGATTAGGAAGGAAGGTGGGAGTATGAGTAATCACTGCAGATGTATGGATGAGACTGATATTACCAGAAGGAGCTGTGCTGTAGAGATAACCGAATTAGAATTATCAGGATTGGATCCGGTTAAGCTGGAATTTATGTATGCTGAAGACAGAAGAAAGTTATTGTTAAGAGCCGGGCTGAATCCTGACAAATATGATTTCTAGGAGATGATGACGATGATAAAGAGAAGGTACTATGTGATTGTTGACCTTGAAATGTGTGTGGTTACCGGAAATGCGAGAAAGAAAATGAGAGGAAACAGGTCAGAAATTATACAGATAGGCGCAGTCATGGTAGACGGTGAGAACCGTATCGTAGATGAGTTTTCATCATATGTGCAGCCGGAATATGGCCGTATTGATAGCTTTATTCAAAATCTAACGGGAATTGCACAGGAGATGGTGGAAAATGCACCAAAACTGAGAAGTGCCCTTATGTCTTTTTCTAATTGGATTGGAGATCGCGATCCTGTGGTACTGTCATGGAGCGAGTCAGATTATCACCAACTGAAGGCGGAGATGGACGTAAAACGAATTAAGAATCCTAAAATACTACAAATTTTAGATGGATGGGTTGATTTCCAATATTCTTTTGATCAGATGTTGGGTGTAAGAAAGCAGTGTGCTTTGGGAGAAGCAATGGATATTGGTCGTATACAAAGAATGGGGAGAATCCATGATGGTTTATGCGATGCTTATAATACGGCCAGACTGTTTGTAAAAGTGCAGAGGCAGTCTGCTTTTCCACTAAAACTGGTTCCGATTTGTGAATATGTGAAGGAAGAAGCACCTCTTTGTTTTACATTGGGTGAATTATTTACACCAACATTGCTGGCACAGGTGCGGCAAGAAGAACCGGTTACAGTTATTGAAGAGAAGCCGTTGGACAATGATTGGAGTATCTGGAGGAAGCTATACGGATTATTCAGCAGAAAAGGCAGTGTAAGTGATGAGCAATGGAATAAATTGCTCTTTGAGATTGAGATGCGGAAACTTAATGTTAAAGATTTCTTTTGCAGAGGATTTTCTGTTAAAAATGGAACCACTTGGGGGATAAAGATGGAGGTGCTGTAATGGTTAAAAAGCTGTATATAGAACAGAGAAGAGTAAATAGAAATTTGCAAAGAATGACCAGTCTTCTTCTGATGCAGACTATGGTGGGAATTAGAAAACACGCCGAGGAACAAAACGATAAAAGAGCGGCAAGATTATCACAGTTGGGACTCCTGTTGATAGCATTCGTACAGGGAATGTTGTTGACTATGGACATTTTGGATCTGATAGAGATGAAACAAGGCACAGGATCAGATGATTATTAAAATAATGATAGGAGAGAAACGATTATGAAAAAAGTATATTTTACATTAACAGGGACAAAACATTATTTTGGAAACGATTTTCTAAAAAAGGGTATGAAGATATATTTGGAAAAAGAACCGGAGAATGAACATGATAAAGAGGCAATTCAGGTGAAAATGGATCCGTTCGGTAAGATAGGATATGTTGCCAATAGTCCATACACTGTATTGGGAGAGACCATGAGTGCCGGAAGGATTTATGACAGGATAGGAGACACAGCTGTTGCAAAGGTTATTCATGTTACAGAGCGGGGAACTATATGCAGAGTGTGTAAAAAAAGTCTGAATCAGTTCAAAGAGATGCCAATGACAACTGTTTTGGACGAGAATTAGTAAAATAGGTGTTCGATATGTCTCCCTCCTATGATATACTGGGAATGAATGATAACGGAGGGAGACAAGAGAAAATGCCAAAGGGAACGAATCAGAAGTTTAAGCTTTATCGTCTTGCACAAATTATGCTGGAAAAAACGGATGACGAGCATTTTCTTACAATGCCGGAAATCATGGAAGAACTGGCAAGGTACGAAGTAACAGCTGATCGGAAGAGTATTTATGCAGATCTGCGCAATCTGAGTGTTTTAGGCATAGAGGTGGAGGGTGAACCTATTGGCAATCGTTATCATTATCATGTGATAAACCGTAAATTTGAGCTCCCGGAGCTGAAATTGCTGGTAGATGCGATACAGTCTTCAAAATTTATTACGGAAAAGAAATCCAATGCTTTGATCAAGAAGCTGGAAACGCTGGTCAGCAAATATGATGCACAGAAACTGCAGAGGCAGGTCTTTGTATCCGGAAGGATAAAAACAATGAATGAAAGTATCTACTACAACGTAGATGCGATTCATCAGGCAATTTCAGAAAACAGGCAGATACAATTTCAGTATTACCAGTGGAATGTGAAAAAAGAGATGGAACTCCGGCATGATGACGCCTGGTATCATATCAGTCCGTGGGGATTGTCCTGGGACGATGAGAATTACTACATGATCGGATACGATGCAGATACTGAAAGTATCAAACATTACCGCGTTGATAAAATGCTCCACATCAGGATGTCCAAAGAGCAGAGAAAAGGAAAAGAACATTTTAAAAAGTTAAACATGGCAGACTATGCAAAGAAGAGCTTTGGAATGTTCGGTGGTAAAGAGCAGACAGTAAAGCTGCAGGTAAATAATAAACTTGCCGGTGTTATTATTGACCGGTTTGGGAAAGATGTGATAATGATCCCGACAGGGAATGAATGCTTTACCGTAAATGTGAATGTACATGTCAGCAGGCAATTTCTTGGATGGGTATTTTCATTGGGAAAAGATGTGAAGATCATTGGGCCGATTGAAGTAGTGGAACAGATGAAGGCAGAAGGAAGCCGTGTCATGAAGCAATATGGACAGTAAAAACTTTTTACTGAAGTATGTTATAAACAGGAGGGCAAAAGAAATGGCTGAAGTAGAAAACAGCAAAGATTTGATTAGTGTTTTGTGGAGCGGAGCAGATATTTTACGCTCAAAAATGGATGCAAACGAGTATAAAGATTATCTGTTAGGTATTGTGTTTTATAAATACCTTTCAGATTCTTTTTTGATTAAAGTATATGATCTGCTCTATGATGAAAAGCCAGGATCATTAAAAGAGGCCTTGGACGCCTATAAAGAAGCTCTGGAAGATGAGAGTGCAGAAGAATTAAAGGAACAGCTTACGGATGAGTGCCATTACGTAATGGATCCGGAACTGACATATACTTATTTTGCAGATGCAGCGCGAAATAATTCCTTCAATCGGGAGCAACTGCAAAAGGGATTTAATAATATTGAGCAAAGTGATCCGATATTTGCAGATTTGTTTACAGATATTGATTTGTATTCCAACCGACTGGGAACCGGAGATCAGAAGCAAAGTGATACGATAGCCAGTCTCATTAAGGAGATTGATAAGGCAGATTTATTAAACTCCGATGCGGAGATACTAGGGAATGCTTATGAATATCTGATTGGTCAATTCGCATCTGAAACAGGAAAAAAAGCCGGGGAATTCTATACGCCACAGGCAGTCTCAAAGATTTTGACCAAGATTGCAATTTCCGGACAGCAAGATAAGAAGGGGTTGTCTGTTTATGATCCATGTATGGGATCGGGATCTCTTTTGTTAAATGCAAAAAAATATGCTGCAGAACCAGGATATATTAAATATTATGGACAGGAATTAAATACATCGACGTATAACCTTGCAAGAATGAATATGTTTCTGCACGGTATTGTACCGGACAATCAGCATCTCCGCAACGGCGATACATTAGACGGGGATTGGCCGACAGAAGAGGAGACTGATTTTAATATGGTACTGATGAACCCGCCATATTCTGCAAAATGGAGTGCTGCCGCGGGATTTCTGCAGGATGAGAGATTTAGTGATTATGGGGTTTTGGCTCCAAAATCAAAAGCGGATTATGCATTTCTATTACACGGATTATATCATTTGAAGAATAACGGAACTATGGCTATTGTACTTCCACATGGAGTTCTCTTCCGAGGTGGAGCGGAAGGGAAGATTAGAGAAAAATTGCTTCGTTCTGGTAATATTTATGCAGTTATAGGACTCCCTGCGAACTTATTCTATAATACCTCTATTCCAACCTGTATTATTGTTTTGAAAAAACACAGAGAGGGGCGAGAGGTATTATTTATAGACGCATCCAAGAAGTTTAACAAAGGTAAAAAACAAAATGAAATGACGGACGAACATATTGAGGCTGTTCTTGAACTTTATAATAAAAGAGAAACGGTAGATAAAGAGTCCTATCTTGCAAGTTTTGAAGATATTGAAAAAAATGATTTCAATTTGAATATACCTCGTTATGTTGATAATTTTGAAAAAGAAGAGCCGGTGGATCTGAATGCATTATTATTGGACATTAAAACAACAGATGAAGAATTAGGACAAGTCCAAGGAGAATTTGTGGCACTTTTGAAAGAAATGACATCATCGGATGCAGCCGTTATGTCTTCGTTAAATGATCTGATAAGAAAAATGGAGGGATAATGGATATGGGAAAACCGATTATTAGATTTAAAGGATATGAAGATGATTGGGAACAGCGTAAGTTGGGAGATTTGACAGAACGTGTTACCAGAAAAAATCAAGATTTAGTATCTGAATTACCTTTGACAATATCTGCTCAATATGGATTGATTGATCAGAATGAGTTCTTTGAGAAAAGAGTAGCGAGCAAAGATGTGAGTGGATATTACCTGATAAAAAACGGAGAGTTTGCCTATAACAAAAGCACTTCTTCTGATGCACCATGGGGAGCAATTAAAAGATTGGATCGTTATGAAAATGGCGTGTTATCAACACTTTACATTGTATTTGCCATAAAGGACAATGTTCCTATAGATTCTGATTTTCTAGTGTCATATTACAGTACAAACCTTTGGCATAAGGGAATTCATGAAATAGCTGCAGAAGGTGCTAGAAATCATGGACTTTTAAACATTGCACCATCCGATTTTTTTGGGACGAAATTGATGGTACCACAAGATATAGAAGAACAACGGAAGATTGGAAAATATTTTGCACAATTAGATACCCTCATCACCCTTCACCAGCGGAAGTGCGAACAGACAAAAACTTTAAAAAAATATATGCTTCAAAATATGTTTCCGCAAAATGGGGAAAAAATTCCCAGAATACGTTTTGCAGGATTTACGGATGATTGGGAACAGCGTAAGTTGGGAGAGGTGATTGAGGATTATGTAGAAAAAACTACAGTGGAAAATCAGTATCCAGTTCTAACATCTTCTCAGCAGATGGGAATTGTTTTACAAGATGACTATTTTTCGGGAGATAGAGTGAGCCAATCTGGAAATATTGGATACTTTGTGATCCCAAGAGGATACTTTGCATATCGTAGCAGAAGTGACAACGATGTTTTTGTATTTAATAGGAATGACTGCATAGATAAAGGAAGTATTAGCTATTTTTATCCAGTATTTAAACCAAGTGGAGTTGATTCCGACTTTCTTTTGAGACGATTAAATTATGGATTAGAAACACAATTGAAAATCGCTTCAGAAGGAACAGGTCAACATGTTTTGTCGTTGAAGAAATTTAAAAATATGACAGCTCTTTTTCCTAGTATTAATGAGCAGAGGAAAATCGGGGAATATTTTACACGTTTAGACCACCTCATCACCCTTCACCAACGCAAGTGTGATGAATTGCAAAATATAAAGAAGTTTATGCTTCAAAAAATGTTTGTATAGCAAAAATTGATAAAAAATAGAGCCTGATTGGGAGGAGATTATTCTAATTATTAGCTTGTGCATATTTGGGAAAGATGCGTTTACTTACGATGAATTTCATCGGGTGGTTTTTTTCTTAAATGATGTAGGCATTTTTATAAAAATATAATCATGGAAGTATCTGGATTAACATTAATTCATTGGATTAGGTAGATATTCATAAAATTGCATTTGTGTTTGGGAACAGCGTAAGTTGGATGATTGGGGGACTTTTTATTACGGAAGAAGTTGTCCTAAATGGTCAGTAACAGAGGATGCAACTATTCCATGCATTAGATATGGAGAACTTTATACGAAATTTGGAGCAAAAATAGATAGAGTTTATTCTTACACAAATATACCACCGGAAAACCTTAGATTTAGTAAAGGAACTGAAGTCTTAATTCCACGAGTAGGGGAAGACCCTATGGATTATAACCACTGTACATGGCTATCTATGGCAGATGTAGCAATTGGAGAAATGATTTCTGTATTCAATACAGAAAATAATCCGTTGTTCACGGCAACAATGTTTAATGCCATATTGCAGAATGAATTTGCTATGAGAGTGGAAGGGGGAAGCGTCACAAATCTTTACTTTGAAAAATTGAAAAACATAGAAGTTTCGTTTCCGTCTATTGCTGAGCAAGAAAAGATTGCAGCATATTTTGAAAGACTTGATCACCTCATCACCCTTCACCAGCGTGTTTTGTGGAGTTTGAAAGAGAAATACGCTTCTGTTTGGGAACAGCGTAAGTTGGGAGATTTGACAGAACGTGTTACCAGAAAAAATCAAGATTTAGTATCTGAATTACCTTTGACAATATCTGCTCAATATGGATTGATTGATCAGAATGAGTTCTTTGAGAAAAGAGTAGCGAGCAAAGATGTGAGTGGATATTACCTGATAAAAAACGGAGAGTTTGCCTATAACAAAAGCACTTCTTCTGATGCACCATGGGGAGCAATTAAAAGATTGGATCGTTATGAAAATGGCGTGTTATCAACACTTTACATTGTATTTGCCATAAAGGACAATGTTCCTATAGATTCTGATTTTCTAGTGTCATATTACAGTACAAACCTTTGGCATAAGGGAATTCATGAAATAGCTGCAGAAGGTGCTAGAAATCATGGACTTTTAAACATTGCACCATCCGATTTTTTTGGGACGAAATTGATGGTACCACAAGATATAGAAGAACAACGGAAGATTGGAAAATATTTTGCACAATTAGATACCCTCATCACCCTTCACCAGCGGAAGTGCGAACAGACAAAAACTTTAAAAAAATATATGCTTCAAAATATGTTTCCGCAAAATGGGGAAAAAATTCCCAGAATACGTTTTGCAGGATTTACGGATGATTGGGAACAGCGTAAGTTGGGAGAGGTGATTGAGGATTATGTAGAAAAAACTACAGTGGAAAATCAGTATCCAGTTCTAACATCTTCTCAGCAGATGGGAATTGTTTTACAAGATGACTATTTTTCGGGAGATAGAGTGAGCCAATCTGGAAATATTGGATACTTTGTGATCCCAAGAGGATACTTTGCATATCGTAGCAGAAGTGACAACGATGTTTTTGTATTTAATAGGAATGACTGCATAGATAAAGGAAGTATTAGCTATTTTTATCCAGTATTTAAACCAAGTGGAGTTGATTCCGACTTTCTTTTGAGACGATTAAATTATGGATTAGAAACACAATTGAAAATCGCTTCAGAAGGAACAGGTCAACATGTTTTGTCGTTGAAGAAATTTAAAAATATGACAGCTCTTTTTCCTAGTATTAATGAGCAGAGGAAAATCGGGGAATATTTTACACGTTTAGACCACCTCATCACCCTTCACCAACGCAAGTGTGATGAATTGCAAAATATAAAGAAGTTTATGCTTCAAAAAATGTTTGTATAGCAAAAATTGATAAAAAATAGAGCCTGATTGGGAGGAGATTATTCTAATTATTAGCTTGTGCATATTTGGGAAAGATGCGTTTACTTACGATGAATTTCATCGGGTGGTTTTTTTCTTAAATGATGTAGGCATTTTTATAAAAATATAATCATGGAAGTATCTGGATTAACATTAATTCATTGGATTAGGTAGATATTCATAAAATTGCATTTGTGTTTGGGAACAGCGTAAGTTGGATGATTGGGGGACTTTTTATTACGGAAGAAGTTGTCCTAAATGGTCAGTAACAGAGGATGCAACTATTCCATGCATTAGATATGGAGAACTTTATACGAAATTTGGAGCAAAAATAGATAGAGTTTATTCTTACACAAATATACCACCGGAAAACCTTAGATTTAGTAAAGGAACTGAAGTCTTAATTCCACGAGTAGGGGAAGACCCTATGGATTATAACCACTGTACATGGCTATCTATGGCAGATGTAGCAATTGGAGAAATGATTTCTGTATTCAATACAGAAAATAATCCGTTGTTCACGGCAACAATGTTTAATGCCATATTGCAGAATGAATTTGCTATGAGAGTGGAAGGGGGAAGCGTCACAAATCTTTACTTTGAAAAATTGAAAAACATAGAAGTTTCGTTTCCGTCTATTGCTGAGCAAGAAAAGATTGCAGCATATTTTGAAAGACTTGATCACCTCATCACCCTTCACCAGCGTGTTTTGTGGAGTTTGAAAGAGAAATACGCTTCTGTTTGGGAACAGCGTAAGTT
>CABPCP010000050.1 GCA_902406105.1 uncultured Mordavella sp. | reverse complement strand
AAAAAGAGTGGTGCTGGAGCTAGGCTCCAGCACCAACTTTGTCTACAGTCTGAAATGGGGCCGGGGGATTTTTAAAAATCCCCCGGCCCTAATTAATTAGATTTTGTATGTATCTGGCCATTCGATTTTCTTATTTTCCTGCTGGGCCAGGAATTTTATAACAGCTTCTAATAACCTTCCTGTAAATGCGTTTGACTCATCCCGGTCGAAATCGTGCATATCGCAGGAAGCGATAAAACGCTGGGCATTGTATCGGCTGCACAGTTCCAAGAATTCGTTATAAGGAACGTCTGGATCTTTGATGCTGTGGGCGCAGAACAAGGGGCAGGGGAATTTCTCGCAGGTGCGCAGAGAATAGTCCAGGAAAAAATACTTCTTCCGCCCTTCATACAATAGATCCGCCCATTTCCCGGTCTGCCGGGCGTAAACATAGACGCTGTAGTGGGTGTCCAGATCGCCGGCGGCGTGGATCTCCTGGGGAACTGCGTCCAGACAGGAAGCCGGTACCGATGGAAGGGAGCAATAATATTTACTGGGGGAATCAAACCATCCGTCGCAGAGAAAACCATATCCGTAGAAAGAAAGGACCGCTCTTGGCAAAATAGTCAGATTTCCTTTCGCGGCGGCCAGAAGGCAGAGGTAGGCTCCGGCAGAACGGCCCCACAGATAATAGGGAAGAAGCCTGCCAAAGCGGCCGGGGCTTTCTTCTATAAAAGACTGGATTGAGGCGCATACATCTCCCAGGATCATGTCCAGTTTGGCGGCCGGGGCCAAAGGATAGTCAAAAGCGATAATCGCGTATCCGGCCTGAGTCAATGTGTTTAGATGAAGCAAGGGGAGATCGTGGCGGTCTCCATATAGAAGGCCTCCGCCGTGAAAATATAAGATACATCCGCGAAGCTCCTGGTCTGTATCGAGATAATCGGTATCAAGATAAATAGTCGCATATTTAGAGAACAGAGAGCCGGACAGCTCCCAGTCGGTTTTGTGAAGCATGAGAGGACTTCCTTTCTGTATATGATGTACCGTCAGACAACGGCTCTATCATCTATCCTAACACAGAAGGAAATGGAGAACAAGGCGCAAAAGGATAGCTCCTTACTCCGGCAGAGAAAGAAATTGAATTGATAAAAATATAACAAAAAAATATTGAGAAAATTTTAGCAAAATTTTAAGCCGAAAATAGAGCGGATTTCAGGACGGCGATAACGATAAGAGAACCATATAAGCAGAGTAAACAAAAAGAGGTCGTTGTTTTGTATAAAATGTCAATTGAAAAAACAAAAGTGTATTGTCATAATGAAAATATAAAAACTGGTTGACCACAAACAGATTTAGAAAAAGATTTTAGGTAGAAGGAGAGGGTTTAAGGATGAGTTATTTAAATGGTCAGGTTGGTTACAGAGACGAATTACTGGATACACGTTCCATCGTGAAAAAGGATAATTATGTTTTGCTTGAGCCAGACGGACTGGTAAAAAACGCCATCCCAGGTTATGAGAACTGTGACGTGACGATCCTGGGGACGCCGGCGATGGGGGCGTCTTTCGCGGATTATCTGGTAACGGCCCATGAAGGCGGGAAGAATCCTGGTCTGGGAGGGGAAGGGCTGGAAACCTTCCTGTATGTGCTGGAAGGAGCGGTGACGGTAAAGAACGCGGATCAGGAAGCGGAGCTTACCGAGGGAGGATACATCTTTTCCCCAGAGAGCAGCCTGGTGTCATTTGAGAATAAGGGAAAAGCAGACGCGAAACTGTACGTATACAAACGCAGATATGACAGGATCGAAGGCTACAGCGCCCGCACAGTAGTAGGAAATACAAATGAGATGGAGTGGGTAGAATACGAGGGAATGGACAACTGCCACATCAAAGACCTGCTTCCGGCGGCGGGAGACTTTGGTTTTGATATGAACATGCACATTCTGAAATTCAAACTGGGAGCGTCCCATGGCTATATCGAGACCCATATCCAGGAGCATGGGATGTACTTCCTGTCTGGAAAGGGAATGTACCGTCTGGACAACGACTGGGTACCGGTAAAGAAAGGGGACTATGTATTCCTGGACGCGTATGTGCCGCAGGCATGCTACGCGGTAGGAAGAGAAGAGGAATTTGCGTACATTTACTCCAAAGATTGCAACAGAGACGTGAAATTATAAGATGCCAGGGGCAAAAGGTCCCCACTGAGTAAAAGATCCTAAGGAACAGATTGCAAATAAAAAAGAAGGATGGTTTAGAAAAATGAGACTTTCACGGAATGAGTTAAAAGACTTAATGAAGAATAAGATGGCCAAGGCGGGGCTGAAAGAAGATCATGCGGAGACCGCGGCCGAGATTCTGACCTGGGCGGATGAAAGGGGATATCATTCTCATGGCGCGGTGCGTGTAGAATACTACAGCGAGCGGATCGCCAAAGGAGGTATCACCGCGGATCCGAAGATTACCTGGAAAGAGAACGGTCCCTGCAGCGGTATCCTGGATGGGGATAATGGATGCGGCTATGTGATCGCGAAACTGGGAATGGAGAAAGCCATCGAGATGGCGAAGAAAAACGGAGTCGCGATCGTAGGCATGAGCAACCTTTCCCACAGCGGATCTCTTGGTTATTACACAGAGATGGCGGCCAAAGAAGATCTGGCAGCGATTTCATTCTGCCAGTCAGATCCGATGGCAGTGCCTTACGGCGGAACAGAGCCGTACTATGGAACGAACCCTATCTCCTTTGCGGCTCCAACAGCAGATGAGAGAATGGTTGTCTTCGATATGGCTACCACCGTTCAGGCTTGGGGAAAAATCCTGGACAAACGGTCTCGGCATGAGTCAATCCCGGACAGCTGGGCGGTAGATGAGGAAGGCGCGCCGGTGACAGATCCAAACAAAGTAAACGCGCTTCTTCCGATCGCGGGAGCAAAAGGCTACGGCCTGATGATGATGGTAGATGTATTCAGCGGCGTGCTTCTTGGAGTTCCTTTTGGAAAACATGTAAGTTCTATGTACCATGATCTGTCCAAGGGAAGAGAATTAGGCCAGATGCACATCGTCATCGATCCGGCCAGATTTGTAGGCATTGATGAGTTTAAGAAAAACATGTCTCAGGTATGTGATGAGCTGAGTCAGATGAAACCGGCGCCAGGCCATGACAAAGTATACTATCCTGGAGAGAGAGCGGTCATGAGACGGGATCAGGCTTATGCGGAGGGCGGTATTGAGATCGTAGATGAGATCGTAGAATATCTGAAGAGCGATGACATCCATTATGACAGATATGACCACAAAAACAGGTTTGCGGAGTAAGTAAAGGAAAGGAGAAATTATGTTAAAGACAATCGTAAAAAAAGGAAGCTACCATGACTCTGTTGTTCTGATGCTTCTCACCAATCAGATTTCAACAATTGAAGGTGTGAAGAAAGTTTCTATTATGATGGCTACGCCAGCCAACAAGGATATTTATAAACAGAGCGGCCTCGCCACAGATGAACTGATGGAAGCCACAGCCAACGATATGGTTGTTGTCGCGGATGTGGACGATGACAGTCTTCTGGATAAAATCATGGACGAGGTAGACGAGTTCTTCAAGAAACAGTCTACTACAGAAGGCGATAAGAAAGGCGCTGAGAGCGTGAAGTCCTGGGACAAGGCTCTGGAAAAGCAGCCGGACGCCAATCTGGCAGTGATCTCCATTCCTGGCGCTTACGCGGCTCTGGAAGCAGACCGCGCGCTGGACGAGGGACTTAATGTATTTATGTTCAGCGATAACGTGGCGCTGGAAGATGAAGTGAAATTAAAGAAAAAGGCTCACGAAAAAGGACTTGCTGTGATGGGACCGGACTGCGGTACCGGAATCATCCAGAGCGTGCCGATCGCCTTTACCAATAAAGTTGCGCCAGGGTCTATCGGGATCATCGGAGCTTCCGGAACAGGTATCCAGGAGTTGACTACGATTATCGACCGTCTGGGAGAAGGCGTGACCAACGCCATCGGAATCGGCGGACGTGACCTGAACGCGGCAGTTGGCGGAATTACCATGATGGATATGATCGACGCTATGGAAGACGACGATGCGGTGAAGGTGCTGATCATCGTTTCCAAGCCGCCGGCAAAAGAAGTGCGTGACAAGATCGCCGCACGCCTCAGCAATTTCAGCAAGCCCATTGTGACGCTGTTCGTAGGTGAGAAACCAGAATACCATGAGGAAAACTTCTATCACGCGTATACACTGGATGAAGCTGCCCGCCTGGCAGTCAGCCTGGTAAGAGGCACAGAAATCCCAGAAGCAACGGTAGATGTAGATGAATCCCAGTTCTATAAAGCAGAAGACAAGAAGACCATCAAAGCTTACTACTCTGGCGGCACGCTGGCCAATGAGGCGGCTATGCTGATCAAGGACGCCATGGATGTAAAGGTTCCGCCGGAGGATATCGAAGGCTACATGCTGCAGCTGGACGGCAATGTGGTAGTAGACTTAGGAGACGATGCGTATACTCAGGGAAAGCCCCATCCGATGATCGACCCGGCAAAACGAATCGAGTGTATGCAGGAGGCTGTGGATGATGAATCTACAGGAGCCGTTCTGTTCGATATTATGTTAGGATATGGTTCTCATGAAGATATGGCTGGAGCGCTCCTTCCAACCATCAAAGAGCTGATGGCGAAGGCGGAAGCCGCCGGAAGAAAAGTATTCTTCGTAGGAACCGTATGCGGAACCAGAAGCGACTTCCAGGGCTATGATGAAGCGGTCAATAAGCTGAAAGAGGCAGGCGTGATCGTATGCGAGAATAACAAGCTTGCATGCCGGACAGCCATCCGGGCGATCGGAAGAGATTTTAAAGAGCCGGTAAAAGAGGTTCGTCCTAAGACAGTCGTAGATTTCCCGAAGGCCGCGCCTTCCGACAAACTGCGCGCGCTTCTGTCCGAGAAACCAAAGATCATCAACATTGGTCTTAAGAGTTTCGCGGAAGTAGTAGAAGAGTTTGGCTGCGATGTAGTCCAGTATGACTGGATGCCGCCGGCAGGTGGAAATCTGAAGCTGATCAAGATCCTGAATTTCCTGAGAAATTATGAAGGACTTGACGAGAAGAACAGGGAAGTGACGGCCAAAGTAGTTGCCAGCCAGCCGGTCCTGAAAGACAATGTGCGGGCGAAAGAAGTGATTCCGGAGCTTCGGGAAGGCAAAGTGATCCTTCACGCGGGTCCTCCGGTAGAATATAAGAATATGCCGGATCCGATGCAGGGTTCCTGTGTAGGCGCGGTTCTGTTCGAGGAATGGGCGGACAACGAGGCGGACGCAAGGAAAATGCTGGAGAATGGAGAGATCAAGTTCATCCCCTGCCATCATGTAAACGCGGTAGGACCAATGGGCGGCATCACATCTCCCAATATGGCAGTCTTTGTAGTGGAAAATGAAACTGGCGGAAACAGGGCTTACTGTACCATGAATGAAGGTATCGGCAAAGTACTCCGGTTTGGCGCATACTCAGAGGAAGTGATCGAGCGTCTTCGCTGGATGCGGGACGTCTTAGGCCCAACACTTGGAAAAGCTCTGCGTTCGATGGAGAACGGTCTTGCCATTAATCCGCTGATCGCCAAAGCGGTGGCGATGGGAGACGAGTTCCACCAGAGAAATATCGCAGCTTCTCTTGCCTTCCTGAAAGAAGTGGCTCCGATCATCACTAAGATGGATATGGATGAGAAAGACCGTTACGACGTGATCAAGTTCCTGGCTGATACAGACCAGTTCTTCTTAAATATTATGATGGCAACCGGTAAGGCGGTTATGGACGACGCCCGTACCGGTACGGATGGAACCATCGTGACTGCGATGTGCCGGAATGGTTATGAATTTGGTATCCGCATCGCCGGCATGGGAGACGAGTGGTTTACAGGTCCGGTCAATACTCCGCAGGGATTATACTTCACCGGATATGACGGCGAGGACGCCTGCCCGGATATGGGAGACAGCGCCATTACAGAGACCTTTGGCGTGGGCGGTATGGCTATGATCGCCGCTCCGGCGGTTACTAGATTTGTGGGCGCCGGCGGATATGAGGACGCCCTGCGTACCAGCAATGAAATGATGGAGATCGTTATCGACCGGAATCCGAACTTTACCGTTCCAACCTGGAATTTCCAGGGAATCTGCCTTGGTATCGATGCAAGACTGGTGGTAGAGAAAGGAATCACGCCTGTGATCAATACAGGTATCGCCCACAAGATCGCCGGATATGGACAGATCGGGGCCGGTACTGTACATCCGCCGATCGAATGTTTCGAGAAAGCGATCGAAGCGTACGCGAAGAAGCTGGGATTTTCTGAGGAATAGAAGGGAGGGATCCTGATGGAAAGAAAGAAGGTTGTCATTGCCCTTGGAGGAAATGCTCTTGGAAAAGATGTGGAAGAGCAGAAAGAAGCGGTAGCAAAGACGGCGAAGGTCATTGTTGACCTGGCCCAGCAGGGCCTGGATATCATTGTGACTCATGGAAACGGTCCCCAGGTGGGGATGATCCAGGACGCCATGGACAATCTGGTATGTATGCATGAGAACTATAAGCAGATCCCTCTGCCCACCTGTGTGGCCATGAGCCAGGGATATATTGGGATCGACCTGCAGAACGCCATCAAATACGAACTTTACGAGCGGAATATCGACGGCAAGGTATCCACTATCCTGGCCCAGGTAGAAGTGGATAAGGACGATGAGGCGTTCCAGCATCCAACTAAGCCTATTGGACGTTTCTTGAGCAAAGAGGAAGCGGAGGAAAATGAGGCTAACGGCGTTCGCTGTATGGAGGATGCCGGGAGGGGCTACCGTGTGGTAGTGGCCTCTCCTATGCCCAAAAGGATCCGGGAACTGGAGACGGTGCGCACCTTGGTAAACGCGGGACATATTGTGATCACCTGTGGAGGCGGCGGAATTCCGGTAGTCAGTGAAAAAGGGAAATTGGTAGGAGTGAACGCGGTCATTGATAAGGACAATGCCAGCAGTCTTCTTGCTTCCCAGATTGGCGCGGATTACCTGGTGATCCTGACCGCGGTGGAGAAGGTGGCCATCAATTTTGGAAAAGAAAACCAGGAATGGCTTTCCGATCTGACGGTAGAACAGGCCAAAGAGTACATTGCCCAGGATCAGTTCGCGAAAGGATCTATGCTGCCTAAGATCGAGGCGGCTATCCGGTTCGCCCAGTCCGGCGAGGGGCGGCGTACGCTGATCACCCTGCTTGACAAGGCGGCTGACGGCATAGCCGGAAAGACGGGAACGGTGATCCATTCCTGAGATAAAAAGAGTTGAAGTGAGATCAAAAAGGGAAGCTCCCGGCTGGAATGCCGGGAAGCTCCCTTTGATGTCATAAGAGAGTAGGAGACGGGATATGAATATACCAACAAATCTGTTTATGTGGATAATGGCGTTTCTGCCGATTATCGTACTATTGATCTTGATGATAAAATTCCAGTGGGGAGCTACAGAAGCGGCGCCCATTGGGCTTTTGATTACGATTTTTACAGGAATCGTGTTCTACAAGGCGGATCTTGCATTGATCGCTTCTCAGAGCGCGAAGGGAGTGTGGAGCGCGCTTCCCATCCTGTTGATCATATGGACGGCCATTCTGATGTATCAGGTGGGGGATGAGGCAAAGGCATTTCTGGTAATCCGAAATGGAATGAGGAAACTGCTTCCCAATGAACTCCTTCTGGTTCTGGCTATGGGCTGGGTGTTTGAAAGTTTTCTTCAGGGAATTACCGGATTTGGTGTTCCGGTGGCGGTGGGAGCGCCGCTTCTGATCGGCATCGGCGTAAAGCCCATGTGGGCGGTGATCATTCCGCTTCTGGGCCAGGCTTGGGGAAATACCTTTGGAACTTTGGCGGCCGGCTGGGATTCTCTTGCTATGTCAGCGGGATTGCAGGCCGGAAGCGGTGAGTATCTGGCGACGGCCCTCTGGGCGGCGGCGTTCCTGTGGTTCTGGGATGTGGTGACCGGAGTTGCGGTGTGCTGGTTCTACGGAAAGGGAAAGGCGGTAAAGAAGGGGCTTCCCGCGGTTATCGTCCTGACCTTGATCCAGGGCGGCGGAGAGTTAGCGCTGACTCAGGTGAATACCACCCTGTCCTGTTTTGTTCCGTCCTGTATCTCCCTGGTAGTGATCATGCTGCTGGGGCGGCTGAAGATGTATAAGGAAGAATGGAGCATCGCGGACAGCGGCATCATGAGGCGGGACTCAGTGGAAGGAGAAAACGACGACGCGCCGGCGGATATGACCTTGATCCAGGCGTTCGTTCCTTACATCCTTTTGTCCGCTCTGACGCTGATCGTATTGCTGGTAAAACCGGTCAACACATTTTTGGGCCAGTTTACCATAGGCTTCGCCTTCCCGGAGACGGTTACCGGATATGGCTATGTGAACGAAGCGGTGGAGAGTTATTCTCCCCTTGCGCCCTTTACCCATGCAAGCATGTTCCTTTTCATTGCGGCGATCATAGGAATCCTCTATTATAAGAGTCACGGATGGATCAAAGAAGGCGGTGTAAAGCGTGTGTTCATAAAATCCGTTTCTATGACTATGCCGTCCGGCATCGCGGTGATCGGGCTGGTCATCATGTCTATGATCATGAGCGGAACAGGACAGACGGTGGTGCTTTCAGACGGTATCGCGGGTGTGCTTGGAAAAGCATATGTGGTGCTGGCTCCATTTGTAGGACTTCTTGGAACCTTTATGACAGGAAGCAATATGAGCTCCAATATTCTCTTTGGCGACTTCCAAATGACCACAGCCAATCTTCTGTCTGTCAACAGTTCCGCGATTCTGGGAGCACAGACGGCTGGCGGCGCTATCGGCGCGGCGGTAAGCCCCAGCAAGATCATCCTTGGGACGACGACGGCAGGCATCTTGGGCAGAGAAGGAGAAGTCATGAAAAAATTGCTTTCGATCACAGTTCCGGCAACGATCCTCATCGGCGCCGTTACCTTCCTGCTGATCTGCTTATAAAGGGAAAATGGAGGTGTGGCATAAGATGGAAAAGAATAGTTTTTTTAAGACAAAAGAAGGCGGGCTGACCATTGCGTTTCTTGCAATTATGGCGGCGTTTGGTATAATTATGGCAGGGCTTAACGCATCGAATGATGTGATATGTATGATCGGTTTTTTAGTGATTGTCGCAGCAATGCTGTATTCTCCATTTAAGGTCTATATCCTGGACCGGAGAAAGAAGTAATCAACAGACCTATAAAGATCAAAGGAGGAAAAAACAATGGGTGTTGAAGAGATTACGGGAAGAATTGCGAGAGATTTGGAGCATTTGAAGAGCTTTACAGCGACTCCGGGAAATGGGTGTACCAGGCTTCCATTTACCAAAGAGGCGAGAGAAGCGGTCAACTACTTGAAAGAGATCATGGAAGAGGCGGGACTCGAAGTGAGAGAAGACGCGGCCGGCAATGTGATCGGCGTCCTGAAAGGAGAAGACTCCTCTAAGCCCTGTGTGATGATGGGATCTCACTATGATTCTGTGGTAAACGGCGGAGATTTCGATGGGATCGCGGGAGTGGTCTGCGCCATCGAGACAGCCAGGCTGCTGAAAGAAAAGGGAATTGCTCCCAAGCGGGATTTTGTTGTGGTAGGTTTCTGCGATGAAGAAGGTATGCGCTTTGGAACCGGCTACTTTGGATCTGGCGCGATGCTGGGCCACAGAGATGTAGAATATTGTAAGAAATTCAAAGATACGGATGGAATCTCCATCTATGACGCTATGAAAGGCTATGGTCTGGATCCGGAGAAAGTAACAGACGCGAAATGGCCAGACGGATCTATCGGATATTTCCTGGAGGCCCATATCGAGCAGGGACCGGTCCTGGATGCGGAAAATATCGAGATCGGGCTGGTTGACTGTATCGTGGGAATCCAGAGATATATGGTGACCGTTCACGGAAGAGCGGACCATGCGGGAACGACACCTATGGATATGCGAATGGACGCGGTAGACGCGGCGACAAAAGTCATTTCCAAGATTCCGGACTGGGCGAGGGAGAAGGCCGACGGCACAGTCGCTACCACAGGCTACATCAATACCGTTCCGGGCGGTATGAATATTGTGGCGGAAAAGGTGGAATTTACCGTGGATATCCGCTCTAAGAATAACGACAACATTAATGATATCGCCAACCGGATGCGTGCGGCGCTGGAGCGGGAAGTCAAAGAAATGGGCGGCAGCTATGAGATTGATACCAAACTGGTGATCACTCCGGTCAATCTGTCCCAAGATATGCTGAAGATCATGGAAGAGGGCTGCAAGGAGCACGGATACAGCTATAAGTATCTGCCAAGCGGAGCCGGACACGATGCTTTGGAGATCGGACAGGTGCTTCCCACAGTTATGCTTTTTGTGCCAAGCAAAGAGGGCAGAAGCCATTGCCCGGTAGAATTTACCAAGTACAGTGATTTCGCGAAAGCGGCCACGATCATGGAAGAACTTGCGGAGAAACTCTTAAGCGAGTAGGAGAAAAGACCTGCGGGAAATGAAAGAAGCATGGAAGGGCAAAAGAGAGGTTTGTTATGACGGTTGAGAAGATGAGCCCCACATATAAGAAAGATAATATCCGGCTGCTGAGACGTTATCTTGGATTGACTCAGAAAGAGTTTATCAGCCAATTTCTGTCCAGCGAGGATGGAAAAGAAAGCATGAGCATCGCTACGCTGTCGAATCTGGAGTCCAAGGGCGGCGCCCGTTTGAGCGAGGTGGTCCTTGCGGTAGCGGAGAATCTGTCGATTGATTCCATGGCTTTCTCCATGCCGCCGGAAGAATTCGCGGAACAGCTGGAAGTGATCCTGCCGGGAGACGGGGAGTCGGACCAGATCCGCAAAAACGCGGAGAAGAAGGGAAATATCAACCGCCTGTTATACCGTCTGACTATGTATTTCTCAGAACAGCTTCTGGAGAAAAAGCTGAAAAAAGGTGATAAGATAGAATCCGACCGGGTACTGGCCCAGAAGATGGACGTAGGCCGGTCGGCTATCCGCGAAGCCTTGAAGGTACTTGATGTACTCGGAATGATTGATATTCATCCGGGACAAGGTACGTATATCAGCAGCAGCGAGACCAATTTCTTTATCATCCCGTTGTCCTGGTCCTTGTTCCTGAATGGAAATCAGACAGAGGATATCATTACAGTCCGCAATATCCTGGAGGTAAAGGCGGCGCAGCTTGCGGCCGCGTGCAGCAGAGATGACAGGCTGGGAAGGCTGTATGACAGTTCCTATAAGATCCACAAGGCGTATATGGAACGGAATTATAAGGAATTCCTGGACGGCGATCTGGAGTTCCACATCTGCATCGCGGAATGTTCCGGCAATCAGGTGATCTACAGTATGATCCAGACCATCAGCAATCTGACCCGGCGCATCAGCGGCACAGGGATGGTGGACGAGGAACAGCTAAAGGAGATCTACGAGGAACACCAGCGGATCTATGGTTTTATCCTGGCTCACGATTCCATCGGAGCCGGGAAGGCGATGCAGGCGCATTTGGATAAGTCTTTGAGGCGATATAATTATAGGTAGAAAGACGAGAGGCCGGAATTGGAGAGCAGTTCCGGTCTCTTTCTTTCCGCCTGAAACTATTATATTTGAAAGTATAATTTTTCGGTATTGTGTGGGTAAGTAAGGGTTTCGCAGAAGGGTGTGGAAAAAATTTGCCGTCAATGCTAGAATATGTCTTATAGCAGTTGATCTGGAGTCGTCCGCCGCGCGGAAGGATAAGAGGAGTGGGATAAAATGTTGAAAGTACTGATCGCAGATGATGAGAAAAAGGTGTGCCAGCTGATCGCAAACCTGGTGGAATGGGAAAAACTCGGTTTTGAGATCGTGGGGATCGTAAATGACGGGATCTCAGCGTACAAGTTTATCCAGGAAACACCGGTCAATGTCATGATCACGGATATCCGGATGCCCGGATGTGACGGAATGGAATTGATACAGAAAGCCAAAGTCCTCTATCCTGATCTGCATATTGTGATCATCAGCGGATACAGTCAGTTTGATTACGCTCAGAACGCCATCCGCTACGGCGTGGAAGATTATCTCCTGAAACCTCTTCGAAAGAAGGATATGATGGCCACACTCCAGAAGATTCTGGACAAATACAAAGAAGAGATCCGGGATGCGGAGAAATGGGAAGAGATCCAGAAAAAGCTGGAGGAAAATGAGAAGAAGGTCAAGAGAAGCCTTCTGGGAGACATTTTGAAACGTCCGGAGAAATTCGGAGGATTCTTTGTCAGAGAAAAGATCAATGAAGAATATCACTACCACTTCAGAGAAGGATATTTTCAAGCACTGATCGTTAAGATCTTCCCGGGAAAACGAAAGGGAGACACAGATACCAGGAGAATCCTTCTGGAAAAAGGGATGGAGATTCTCAGAGAGGCTCTGGAGCCAGTTAGCGGTGAGGCAGTATTCCAGATTATCGATGGAGAGATTTGCGGACTTTTTAACGGCGGGGAGAGTGAATTTCAGGGAATCCACAGGAAACTCAAAAAGGTCCGGCTGGATATTGCCAAATTCCAGGACGTGTTTGGAGAGATCAAGATATATATGGCCATCGGCGGCAGAAAAGAGCACATGCAAAAAGTGCTGGAAAGCTTTTCGGAAGCAGGGGAAGCTATGCAGGACAGATTCTATTTCGGAGAGGCATCTCTTCTGGAAAAGAGGGAGGAGCCGCAGTCAGATCATGCGGACGACTATATCGGCAATGCCTTCAAAAAGCGTTTCCTCAATGCGATCGAGATCGTGGACCTGGATAATATCAAAAAAGAAATGGAGCATTTGGAGGCTGCGCTGAAAGACAGCCCCAGACAAGACGGAAAAGTGATCGCAGAGATTTATAAGGGGATCCTGCGGCTGTTTTATTTTGGAGCCCACAGCTATAATATAACGATCCCGGATCAGTATACGGAACTGCTTGCGCAGTTGGAACTGTGTGGGACCATCGATGAAGTTATGACATATCTGAAAGATTATATGATAAATTCGCTGAGACACTGGATGGACGAAAAGAAGTATGTGGAAGCCAGGCCCATCAGGATTGCGAAGCGGTACATAGGAGAGCATTATGATCAGCCGCTGACGCTGGAAAAGGTCAGCGGTGAGATCGGCTTTAACGCCACTTATTTCTCCAGTATGTTTAAAAAAGAGACGGGGATGAATTTTTCCGATTATCTGAAGAAGATCCGGATCGATAACGCGAAAAATATGCTTCTGAATACGGAACAGACGGTGGAGGACATATCCTACGCTGTAGGATATTCAGATATCAAATATTTTTCCAGGCTGTTCAAAAAACTGACAGGAGTCACTCCGACAGAATTCCGGAAATTGTACAACTAGGGAGGGAAGGAAAGTGGAAAAGAACGTATTGTCCAGCCGGGCGCTCTTGAATATCGGGGCTTTAGTGTGTGTTGGCATCATTAATATCATCATTTTATGTGTGCTCATTTCCAAGGATCTGATACCGGTATTCCCGGTATTCTGGGTCATCATCGGGGAGTTTCTCCTGTATGCCTTCCTCATCAACTGGACGATGGCTTGTCTGGTCCGTCCTTATGAAGATATGAAGAAAGTCTATCAGCGCTTTGCGGACGGAGAGGCTTACGAAGAATTGTTTGAGATGGATTATGAATGGATGCCTCAGTGGAATGAAGTGATGAGAAGATTCCGTCACCTGCTGAATAAGCAGGATGCGATCCGCATGTCCAAAAAGCAGGCGGAATATCTGGCGCTGCAGAACCAGATCAATCCTCATTTCCTGTACAATACCCTGGAGGCCATCAGAGGAGATGCGATTTGCGCAAGGCTGAACAGCGTGGCTGAGACGACAGAGGCGTTGTCTATCTTCTTTCGGTATTCGATCACGGGAGTGGATAATCTTGTGACGCTGGAAGAGGAGATCGACAATGTAGAGAACTATTTTACGATCCAGCATTACCGTTTTGGAGAGAAACTGAAACTGGAGATCACCTACCCGCAGGAGGAAGAGATCCTGCGGCTGCGGCTGCCGAAACTGACCATCCAGCCTTTCGTGGAAAACGCGATTTACCATGGCATCGAGAAAAAGGTGGAAGGCGGGATCGTGCGAGTGAAGATCGACACAACGGTACATAAACTATTGATCACCATCTCTGACAACGGCATCGGGATGCCGGAAGAACAGGTGGGGAAAATCAACGACTATTTTGAGAAAGTAGCTGTCAGCTATGTAGGGGAGGATAAGAACAAGCGAGGAGGGATCGCTATGAAAAATGTCAACAGCAGGATCAAACTGCTGTTTGGAGAAAACTACGGGGTCCATGTTTACAGCGTGGAGGGAACAGGGACAGATATCAAAGTGACTCTGCCAAAGATCCAAAGAGGCGATTATGAAGAAAGAACGATTGCGGATTGAAAGTCTGCGAAAAGGAACGCTGCTGAAAGGAATACAGATTCAGGTCTGCGAGGGGGAGATCGTCCACTGTGTCTTTGACAATATCCAGGAAAAGCATGCGTTCCTCCAGATCCTGACCGGGAAAGAAAAGGCAGACTACGAGAAGGTCTATTATAATGAACGGCTGATCGCGGAAAAACAGGCGGCGGATCTTCTGCGGGAGAAGATCGCGGTCATATCGCGGGAGAGTATCCTGATCGATGCGGTATCTATGGTGGAAAACATATTCCTGCTGCGGCCGGAGGCAGAAGAACAGTGGGTCAGTACCAGGAAATACAGAAAGAGTGCCGCCCGGCTGTTCGAAGAGTTTGAGATCGCCATCGATATTGAGCGGCCGGTCAAAAGACTTTCTGATTTCGAGAAGGTGCAGATTGAGATCATGAAAGCCTATCTGGCCGGTCGGAAGATCCTGGTCCTGACAACGCTCAGTAATTCACTGAGCAGCAATGAGATGCGTCAGGTCATGAAACTTCTGGAGAAGATGAGGGAGAAAGGCGTTTCCTGCATCATTGTGGAGCCCCTGGAGGATATCGATTTTAGGTATGTAAACACTGTGGTCATCATCAAACATGGGAAAACCTACGCAATCAAAGAAGCGGAAGACTGCGATTATATGCTTCTGCATACGATTCTCTATCACGATGAGATGAAAAAGAGAGCGGATGAAAACAGGATCCTGCCTGGGACTTCCGATGAAACAAAGGTGGTAGAGATCCAAAGGCTTTCATCGGAATATCTAAAAGATGTAACGTTCTGCGTGGCGCGGGGTGAGATCGTAAAGCTTTTCTGTATCGATGAAAAAAGCTTCGAGGAAGTGACAGGGGTATTTCGGGGAGAGATACCGGTTTGCTCTGGAAGGATTATCTATGGAGATAAGTCGATCGAGATCAAGAAAGGCGGCAGCAGGCTGAAGAGCGGGATAGGTATTGTGGAAGGAAATCCGGCGGTGGCAACGCTGTTTGAAGAACTTTCTGTCATGGACAACCTTCAGATCCTGCTCTCGAGAAAAGTGCCGGGGATATGGGTGGTGCCTAAATATAAAAAAAGCATCAAGATCCTGCTGGAGGAGGTCATTGACAGAGGATTATATCGAAAAAAGATCAAAGAATTATCGCCGTCAGAAGTACAAAAGGTGCTCTACAGCAAATGGCTGCTCTACTCCCCGGAACTGTTAGTGTGTATCCAGCCATTCGCGGAAGGAGATATACAGGCCAGAGAGACTGCCAGAGAGATGCTGTATATGCTGAGGGAGAGAAAGATCCCCCTTCTGGTCATTACATCCAATACAGCGGAACTGAATTACTGCAGCGGCCGGGAAGTCTATATCAGGCACGGGGAGATCATAGAAAAGGAAGAAGCCTACCGGTTCCTGTACGCGGAGGGGTAGGAATGATCACAGCCGATTGGTTCGATAAAGGACCGGCCGGCTGTTTTTATGCGCAATATACCCAACGGGAGGCTGCCGCGTCTGCGCAGAGTGGTTCCTGGATAAACAAGATAGACAAAAAAATAACATAATATATGTAAATATTATTCAAATTACATAACTCCCAAAGATTGTCACCCCTATTATGAAGATGGTAAGTTTGAGCGAGGGGAGAAATGTGTTAGGCTTTTGGTAAGAAAAAGAGGAAAGTCGAAATGTGGATGGGAGGAAAAAGCTATGGAAAATGTCGTGCTTGAAGCGAAACATATCACAAAGCAGTTTCCTGGGGTTCGGGCCTTGTCCAACGTTAATTTCAGGTTGGTAAAGGGGAAGGTCCATGCGCTGATGGGAGAAAACGGTGCCGGGAAATCAACTTTGATGAAGATCATCGCGGGCATTTATCAGGCAGACGAAGGCGAGATCTTTCTTCATGGCGAGAAGGTTGCTTTTTACACGCCCAAACAGGCGCTGAGCCATGGGATATCCATGATCCATCAGGAACTGAGCCCGATCCTGGATATGACCATTGCGGAGAACCTGTTTCTGGGAAAGGAATTCTGCAAGGGAAAGCTGGTCGATTATAAAAAGATGAACAGCGAAGCGTCCCTGCTGCTGGAACGGGTGGGAGTGGACCTGCCGCCTACCATGCTGATGAAGCAGCTTACCGTCTCGCAGATGCAGATGATAGAGATTGCGAAGGCGTTGTCCTACAACGCGGAAATCATCATTATGGACGAGCCTTCTGCTACGATTACAGAGAGAGAAGTCGCGAATCTGTTTGATATTATTCGAAGTCTAAAGGAAGACGGGCGGTGTATTGTCTATATTACGCATAAGATGGACGAGGTCTTCCGTATCGCGGATGAGATTACCGTCTTCCGGGATGGAAATTATATCGGGACTTACGATGCAGATGAAATCGACGAGAATCAGCTTGTGGTAAAGATGGTAGACAGAGAACTGGCTGAAATCTATCCAGAGAGGCACAACCAGATCGGATCAGAGGTCCTAAGGGTAGAGAACCTGAGCCAGAAAGGAGTTTTTGAGGATATTTCCTTTGTTCTGAATAAGGGCGAGATTCTGGGATTCTCGGGCCTGATGGGATCAGGACGGACCGAAGTGATGAACGCTCTATTTGGCATTACCCAGCCCACATCCGGGGAGATCTATATCCATGGGGAGAAGGTGGAAAAGCCTTCCCCGCAGAAGATCATCTCCAAAGGGGTCGGATATGTGACGGAGGACAGAAAGGGAAACGGACTGGTCCTTACCATGAGCGTATATGATAATACAATCCTTCCCTCCCTTACGGAGATGTCCAACAAGCTGGGGGCGATCAACAAAAGGAAAGCCATGAAGGCGGCGGAAGAATACAGAGAGAAGCTCAGTATCAAGACGCCGAGCATGCAGCAGCTGGTGGCGCAGCTAAGCGGAGGAAATCAGCAGAAGATCGTACTTGCCAAGTGGCTGCTCCAGAACCCGGATATCCTGATTTTTGACGAGCCTACGAGAGGAATCGACGTAGGCGCGAAAACCGAGATTTACAAGCTGATCGTAAAACTGGCAGAAGAAGGGAAGGCGATCATCGTCATTTCGTCAGAGATGCCGGAGATCCTGGGATTGTCAGACAGGGTCATTGTCTTCTATGAAGGAAGAAAAACCGGAGAGCTGGAGAAAGAAGAAGCCACACAGGAAAAGATCATGCTTCTGGCGGCAGATGTGGAAGAAGGAGGAACAGAGTAATGGAGAAAGTGAAGGGATTTGAAAAAGGCTGGATCCAGACATATATGCTGATTTTTATCGTTGTTGGTCTGGGACTGATCCTGTCATTTGTATCACCGAATTTCCTGACGGTGACGAACTTGATGAACGTGCTTCGACAGATTGCGGTCAATGGAATACTGGCCATTGGTATGACGGTCGTCTGTCTGACAGGGGGTATCGATCTTTCTGTAGGTTCGATCGTGGCATTCTCCGGCATTATCGCAGCCGGACTTTTAAGAGATCAGGATTATCCCCTGATTGCGATCGTACTGATTGCAGTTGCGCTGGGCGCGCTGCTTGGCCTTTACAATGGGTATTTTGTGGCATACTGGAAGGCGGCTCCCTTTGTGGTAACCCTTTCTATGATGACGATCGCAAGAGGAATGACATACGTGTACAGCGACGGCCGGCCGATCTCTAATCTTCCGGAAGAATTTCTGGCTATCGGGAAAGGCAGTATTATCGGAATTCCAATACCAACGGTTATTCTGATCGTTGTCTTCATAATCGCCAATGTTATGCTGACGAAGCTGAAATTTGGAAGATATGTGTACGCGGTAGGAGGCAACGAAAATGCGGCGATGGTATCAGGCATCAACGTAAAGAAGATTAAGATGTTCGTCTACGTGCTCAGCGGTGTAGCATGCGGACTTGCGGCGATCATTCTGACCTCCCGGGTATCCGCGGGACTGCCGCAGGCAGGAGAAAGCTATGAGCTGGATGCGATCGCGGCAACAGTAATCGGCGGAACCAGTCTCTCAGGAGGAAGAGGAAGACTTTGGGGAACGATCGTGGGAGCGATCCTTCTGGGAATTGTAAATAACGGATTGGATCTGTTAAATGTTTCTTCATTTTATCAGCAGATTGTAAAGGGATTGATTATTCTCGGGGCGATATTAATCGATTCAAAACGCAACAATTAATGACGAGGAGGAAAAGTATGAAAAAAAGATTATTAGCAGTATTGATGGTAGTGGCAATGATAGCTTCTATGCTGGTGGGCTGCAGTTCCGGAACAGAGGAAGAATCTGCGGAAGGCGGCGAAGAGAGCAGCGCGGAAGGCGGCGATGGAAGCTATACGATAGGATGTACCGTATACTACATGACAGAGTTCATCACCCTGATGGTAGAAGGTATGGAAGAAAAAGCAGAGGAGTTGGGATGCGACCTGGTTATGCTGGATGCGCAGAATGACGCCCAGAATCAGATCACACAGGTAGAGAATCTGATCGCTCAGGATGTAGACGTGATCGTAGTGGCAGCGGTGGATTCAGACGCGATCGTACCGGCCCTTGATATGTGTGAAGAGGCGGGAATCCCGCTGGTAGGCGTTAATATGCTGATCAATACAGACGAAGCCTATCATTATGTAGGACCGGACGATGTTCTGGCCGGAGAACTGGAAATGCAGTACGCGATCGATGAGATCGGCGGAGAAGGAAATGTAGTAATTCTGGAAGGCCCGATCGGGCAGTCTGCTCAGATCCAGCGTCTGGAAGGAAATATGAATGTCCTTGAGCAGTACGAAGGCAAGGTAGAGCTGCTTGCGCAGCAGACCGCGAACTGGAGCCGTGAGGAAGCGCTTACACTGGTTGAGAACTGGATCGAGACCTTTGGCGGCGAGATCGATGCAGTTGTGGCTCAGAACGATGAGATGGCCCTGGGAGCAATCCAGGCGTTAGAGGCAGCTGGCGTGAAAGACCAGGTTGTTGTGACTGGCGTGGATGCGATCAAGGATGGCTGCACCGCGATCAAGGAAGGACAGCTTCTGGGAACCGTATATCAGGATGCTGCGCTGGAAGGCCAGGAGGCTATCCAGAAAGCATATGATGTGCTGGAGGGAACTGTGACAGAGAAAACGCTTGATTATATCGAGATGACCTGGATCACAACAGACAATGTAGACGAGCTTCTGACAACGGTGTATGCCGAGTAAAGCGGAAGATAAGGAAATTCAATGAGAGCCCTGAGAAAGTGAAAATGTGGTTGGGAGTATTCCCAGCCACATAAAAAAGAAAGAATTGTTAAAAAAATATCAAAGAAAGAGGTGTTGTGAATGGAAGGAAAGATGAAAGTTGCAGTCATGACAGGAATCCGGGAAATGGAGATCCAGGAAAGAGATATCCCCAGGATCAGGCCGGATGAAGTGCTGGTCAAGATCGAATATGTAGGAATCTGCGGATCAGACATGCATTTCTTTGAGGCCGGCAGAGTGGGAAACTGGATCGTGGATGAACCATTGGTGCTTGGACATGAATCCGGGGGAACGGTCGTTGAAGTCGGGGCAGAGGTGACAGACTTAAAGCCCGGAGACAGAGTTGCCCTTGAACCGGGAGTTGGCTGCGGCGAATGTGAAATGTGCAAGAAGGGACTTTACAACCTGTGCTCCAAGATGGACTTTATGGCGGTTCCTCATGAGAGGGACGGGGTATTCCTGGAATATTACGCCCATCCGGCAAAGATGTGCTTTAAGCTTCCGGACAATGTGGACACCATGGAAGGGGGACTGATGGAGCCTCTGTCGGTTGGGCTTCACGCAGTCAATATCTCGGAAGCAAAGATGGGACAAAGCGCAGTTGTCCTGGGCTGCGGCTGCATCGGCCTGGTAACGATCATGTCTCTGAAGGCTGCAGGTATTGACGAGATCTATGCGGTGGACGTACTGGATAAAAGGCTTGAGAAAGCCAAAGAGGTTGGGGCGATGACGATCATCAACGGCAGAGAGCGGGATGCGGTTCAGTTTATACAGTCTCTGCCGGGAGGCGGCTGTGATCTGGTCTATGAGACTGCCGGCTCAGAGTTTACCACACTCCAGTCCGCGAAAATGGTGAAAAAGGGCGGAGCAGTCACATTGGTGGGAATGTGCGCCAATGCAGAGATCACCTACGACATCGGAAGTCTGAGCGCCGCGGAAGCAAGACTGTATACGATCTTCCGTTACCGGAATCTTTATCCGATGGCCATCAAGCTGGTAAGCCAGGGAAAGATCCCGTTGAAATCGATCGTATCCCATGTGTTTGATTTCAAGGACATCATAGAAGGAATCAATTATAACATAGACAACAAAGCAGACGTGATCAAGGGCGTTATCAAAATGTAACAGATGCGAAGGAGATGTTGACATGAGAAAAATAATCAATCACCCGGATCGCGTTGTGCAGGAAATGATGGAAGGCTATATCGCCGCCTATGGGAGATATTTCGCGAAGCACCCCAGAGTGAACGGCGTCCTCCTGAAACAGAGAAGGAAGGATAAGGTGGCGCTGGTCATCGGAGGCGGCAGCGGCCATGAGCCCATGTTCTCCGGATTCGTGGGAAAGGGTCTGGCAGACGCCGCGGCCTGCGGGAATTTCTTCGCTTCCCCGGATCCCAATACGGTCTACGAGACCGGGAAGGCTGTGGAGCAGGGGAAGGGCGTACTCTTTGTCTATGGATGTTACGCCGGCGACAACTTAAACTTCGACATGGGAGAGGAATTCCTCAATGACGACGGCATCCCGACCGCCCATGTAAGGGTATGGGATGATGTTGCCAGCGCTCCAAAGGAGAGGATCAGCGACCGCCGGGGCATCGCAGGAGACGTGTTCGTGGTGAAGATCGCGGGAGGAGCCTGTGATGCAGGGCTCTGCCTTGAGGAAGTGACCCGGATCACCGAGAAGGCAAGGGACAACACCAGGAGCGTGGGAGTGGCTACTGCGCCGGCCCAGCTTCCGGGAGTGGATCATCCCATCTTTGAACTGCCGGAAGGAAAGATCGAATATGGCATGGGCCTTCATGGAGAGAGGGGCGTCCTGCGGACCGACTGGCAGGATGCGGACGTGCTGGCGGAGAAGATGTACGGCCAGATCATGGAGGATGCGGATCTGAAAGCAGGGGATGAAGTATGCGTGCTGGTGAACGGCCTTGGGTCTACGTCCATCGCGGAGCTGGCCATCGTGTACCGAAAGGTGAAAGAGCTGCTGGATCAGGACGGGATCAAGGTTCACGACACAGATCTGAACAGCTACTGCACCAGCCAGGAGATGGGAGGGTTCTCCATTACCCTGTTTAAGCTGGATGAGGAATTGAAGACCTATTATGATATGCCCTGTTATTGCCCGTTTTATGCAAAGGGAGAGCTGACAGGAGCCGGGATCGAAGCGGAAGAAGAGAGTGCTGCTCTGGCGGAGGAAGAGGAACCGGAGTTTGATGAGAGCGACGTGGAAGACGTAGAAGTCGTCTGCAGCAAGGAAGGCGAGCTTGGTGAACTGAATGGGGAAGACGCGCGGAATATGCTGCTCTACATCGCCAACAAGATCATCGCCAGCAAACCCTATCTGACCGAGGTGGACAGCGCCATCGGAGACGGGGACCACGGAATTGGAATGGCAGGGGGGATGCAGAAAGTCCGCAGGAAACTCTGCCAGATGGAAGGAGAAGAGAATGTCTATGCCCTGTTCGAGGCGGCAGGAAGGGCCATGCTCCTGAGCATGGGCGGAGCCTCGGGCGTGATCTTCGGAAGCCTGTATCTGGCAGGAGCCAAAGGGATGGACGCAAAAGCGTCTCTGACTGGATCGGATCTGGCGAAGATGGAGCGAAAGAGTCTGGAAGCGATCCAGGAGAGAGGGAAGGCGGAAGTTGGAGACAAGACCATGGTCGATGCGCTCTCACCGGCGGTGGAGGCGCTGGAGGCCAATCAGGACAAGAGCCTTTTGGAAATGCTGAAAGCGGCAGAGGCGGCGGCCAGACAGGGAGTGGAGAACACGAAGAATTATCAGGCCAAGTTTGGCCGCGCCAAATCCCTGATGGAGCGGGCCATCGGCTACCAGGATGCGGGAGCCACGTCGGTATGGCTGATCTTCCAGGGGATGCGTGAATTCGTGGAAGGACAGATTTAGTCTGTTCGCCGGAAGTGGATAAGAAGAAATGCATATCAGAACAAAAACGGGCAGTTACCTGCCCGTTTCAGACTGTAGACAAAGTCCCCGGTTTACACCGGGGCTTTTCTATTGTAGTTATCAACATTTCAATGATTCTTCCGGTTTTTATCAAGAA
>CABPCP010000049.1 GCA_902406105.1 uncultured Mordavella sp. | reverse complement strand
GATAGGAACGGCAAAATTTTTTACACTTCTATTACTTCTTTATCGCACATTAGCAAAATCGCAGGGAATATTTCAACCCACATCGTCAAAGATGGCGATGACGGTAGCGGAAACCTTCTTAGTCTCCCTGTGTATATTTCAATCCCTATCTCCAATGACGGCGATGACAAATGCGTACAGGCAATCGTAGAGGCTGTGATGGGATTTCAATCCCCATCGCCAATGACAGCGATGACGCCAGCTCCTTATACCGCTTGTGCCGGGTAATATCATTTCAATCTACATCGCCAATGATGGCGATGACCAGACATTCTATACAGTTTTGCGCTCTTTGGATGCATTTCAATCCACATACCAATAACGGCGATGACGCAAATGCCGGAGCGGCTTCTGTTGATCCAACGGATTTCAATCCACACGCCAATGACGGCGATGACAACGGCAAGGTCACCTTTGCCGTTTTTGGTAATATTTCAATCCACATCGCCAATGACGGCGATGACGCCCGCTCTTTTCTGTTGGCCGGACGTCTATCAGATTTCAATCCACACGCCAATGACAGCAATTCTCCCCAAAAATCACTCGCTATTTTTGTTCAAACCGAACAAACCAGCACCTAGTATCTTCCGATTCGGCCCTTCTTCCCCTCCGTTAACCCTCTTCTTTTCTCTCTATTTATGCACTTTTCCGGTGCGAATCCCGCAGGCTAAGACCACCTGCTTCCGATTCGCACCTTCTATTTTCTGCAATACTCTATCTTTTCCCAGCTATTCTTCCTTCTACCGCTCTTGATACCGGTACTTCTTCAACACCTTCCCAAACACCAGGCAAACCGTCATTCCTGTCACCCCAAGCAGAAAGATCATCATTGCCGCGCCGGAACCTTTTCCCTGTCCAAACAACATTGCAGCAATACTATCTGCTCCTGCTCTTGCCATAAACGGCTCACAGATCTGATCTACCATCCACCCTCCCAGGAGGAATCCTATAGGAATCGTGAAAAACTGCAAGGTATTCCGGCAAGCGTATACTCTGCCCTGCATTTCCATTGGAATCGTAGATCTTACGATCACATCCAGACTGGCATTCATAAAAGGTACCGGCGTATATCCTAGTATTTGTCCAAAACACCAGGTAAACGGCGTTCTTGTCAATGACATCAGGAAATTATCCATAGTCAAGGATATCATCATTGTAACCACAATGAGACGGATCCTGTCTTTTGGAGCGGGCAGTACAGACACCAGAAGACTTCCTGACAGCATGGCAATCCCGCCAAAGGAGGTAACAATCCCTAAGATCTTCTCTCCTCCATTTTCTCTTGGCAGGATAAATGCGGGAAGCACCGCGTCAAATGCTGAGGCCACTAGATTCACGCCTGCCAAAAATAGAATCAGTACCAGTACCAACCTATTTTCGTTCAGACAATGCAGCCCTGCTTTCACAGATCCCAGCAGGCTTTCCCTTTCTTCACAGTTCCCACCTGCTTCTGGAATCTTCACTCCAAACAGCAGCGCCAGAAAAGCCGCGAAAAATGTACACAAATCCACTATGATCACAAAATCCATACCGCCAATTGCATAGAAGGATGTTGCCAGCATCGGATGAAGAATCGTGATCAGAGAATTAGAAAATGACCTTAGCCCGCTGGTCTTCTGATAATATTTTCTAGGAGTGATCAGGGTCACTGCCACATCACTGGCAGGACTCTGTACCGTATTCATAAGTCCGTTGATTCCATTCAGCAGGTACAGATGCCAGGGACTCAGCATGCCCGCCTTCAGCAAGCCGAACACCAAAAGCGTACAGCAGGCTGCCAGTGTGTCACATACCAGCATCGTTTTCTTTTTATCCCACTTATCACTGAACGCCCCTGCGAAAATGCTCATCAGGACATACGGCGTATAAGAACAGACAGACAAAAGCGCCGTCTGAAGCGCTGATCCAGTAGCCTGATAAAGCCAAAGAGTCAGCGCAAAATTTGTCATCGTACTTCCAAGCTGTGACAACCCTTGTGTGCTCCACAGAATGTAAAAATCTTTCAATTCGTATATTCTATTTTTCATTTTGACTTTGCTCCTTTGATATATTTTTCAATCCATCAAATTGCAAAGTCCGAGGATTTTGGCTTTAATTCAGCCTCATCGCTCCATGCAGTATCCTCAAACCTTGCATAGAGCTTCTCCGATTCCCAAAACCATTTTTCTCTCTCCTTTCTGTTTATTTGTAAATGTCTATCGTTCTTCTAATAAGATTTCGGTCCGACAGAACAAGTCTGAAATTCCATCGTTTCAACTTTCTTAATGCCGGAATCGATACTTGCCTTTTCCATGTCCGGACACTGGCTCAATGATTCCATGTTCTGCCATTTCGCGCAGCAGCGCAGAGCTTCTGTCGGTTTCAGGCCGAGCACACGTTGAACATCCGATCTTCCAAATGCCAACTCCAATCCCAGTGCCGCTTGTAATACCTGAATATGAGAAGCTGTTTTTACTGTGAAAACAGCTTCAATGTTCGCTTTTTTCGAGTCAATGTTCACTTTTTCTGCTTTTTTGAAAGTATTGCTGATATGCAATGTCCGGTTATGAAGATGATTGCTTTCATTCAAAAGGAGACTGCGAAGGAACAATTCAAGGTACTCTGTCGTTTCGTGAATGCCATTTTTCAGATCGTTATAGTTTGCCCTGACCAATGAATTCCGAAAATACCATGCGTTCTCGGCGAAAATATCATTTGCCACATCAAAGCCCAGTGTACGAAAATACTTGATGAAGAACACTGCTGTCGTTCTGGTGTTGCCCTCGCCAAACACATGGATCTGCCACAATCTGGATACGAATACCGCAAGATGGTGGATGATTTCATCCATCGTGATATTCTTATAGGAAAACGTTTTCTCCTCTGAAAAATCATAGTTAAGCGCTGCCCGCAATTCCGTAGCACTGCCATATAGCACGGTCGCTCCGTTCAGCACCCATTTCTTCTTCGTGAGGTTATAATCTCGAATACGTCCGGCATAAAATAAATGCCGGTAAACAGCTTCAATTCTTCTACCGTATTAGGGACATCATACATTGGCAAGCCCAAACTTCTCTTTACCTCCGCTATATAAGCAGTATGTACCTTGAAGCCATATTATCAAGCGGTACTTGCCCTCTCCCTCGCCAAACTCCACTTTTACGCTGATTGTGCTGTCAGGTTTTTGTGGGAAAGCAACGCTACCGTCTCAACATGATATGTCCCCGGAAACAAGTCTACCCCCGCGATCCGTTCCACCCGATAGCCTCTCCCCTGCAGCATCTCCAGATCCCTTGCCAGACTGGTCGGCTTACAGGCGATATATACGATCCGTTCCACACCAAACCGGATGATCTTATCCAAAGCCTTGGGATTCACCCCGTCTCTGGGCGGGTCCAGGACGATCAGATCTGGCTTTTCTCCCAGTTCGTCGATCACCTTCAGCACGTCTCCGGCCCAGAAATCACAGTTTTCAAGGCCATTCAGGCCAGCGTTTTCTTTCGCCGCTTCCACTGCCTCTTCCACGATCTCCACGCCCATCACTTTCGCCGCTACCGGCGCCAGCATCTGGGCGATGGTTCCAGTTCCGCTGTATAGATCGAAGATCACTTTGTCTTTCGTCTCTCCCACATACTCCCGTACCGTCTCGTACAGCACCTCGGCTCCCAGGGAGTTGGTCTGGAAGAAGGAAAATGGGGTGATCTTGAATTTCAATCCCAGCAATTCTTCATAGAAATAATCCTGGCCATAAAGGATTTCCGTTCCCTCGTCCTTTACCACGTCCGCCACACTGTCGTTCCTGGTGTGGAGGATTCCCGCGATCTTCCCTTCCAGTTCCAGCGCCAGCAATGCTTCCACCCAGCTTTGACCGTCAAAACCGTCAGTCCCATTTGCTGCCGATTTTGAGGAGCAACTCTGCGTGGTTGTCACCAGGTCGATCAAGATCTCTCCGGTGCGGACCGCTTTCCGCACCAAAAGATGGCGGAAAAACCCTTCGTGCCGCATCCTATGGTAGTAGGGAAGCCCTGTACTTCTGGCGTACTCCAGCGTACAGGATAAGATCTTCCGGTAATCTTCATCCACGATCTGGCAGTCCGGCACATTTACAATATCATGGAAACTGCCCCGCTTGTGCATCCCCAGCGCCAGCGGGCCGTCTTTATACTCATCCCCAAAGGAAAACTCCATCTTATTGCGGTATTCCTGTCTTCTGGGACTTTCTTTGATCCCTTCCCAGAGATACTCGGTATCTGCCGCCTCATCCATCATTGCTTTTAACTGCGTCTCCTTCATCTGAAGCTGATCTTCATAAGGCAGCGTCTGGTAGGTACAGCCTCCGCATAGGCCGAAATGAGGGCAGGGCGAAGGGATCTCCTTAGGAGAGGATTCCAGAATCTCCAGGACCCTTCCCTCTGCTCTTCCTCCCCGGATCTTATTGACCGAGAACCGGACTTTCTGTCCCGGAATCCCATTTTTTACGATCACAGGCTTTTCTTCGCCCGGAAGATAGATCTTTCCTTTATTTGGGAACTCTACAGTTTCGATGATTCCTTCATATATCTGCCCTTTTTTCATACTTCCTTTTGCCTTTCCGTTCTGTTTTTGTCCTTCGATTCGTTTGGCCGTCAGCGGTTTTGCCGTCCTGCTTTTGCAGGATTGCGCGACCGGCCTTTTCCTGTGAATTTAGATTATTCCCGGTAAACGGCGTTTAGGATGGTGCCGTCTTTTTCCACCCGGATATTGGGAAGACTTTTGACATATTGGTTAAACTGAGAATAACCATAATCATTGATCTTAAAATCCTTATATTTCTCATAAACCCGGTTTCCCAGCGTACTCAGCTCGATTCCGCTCCTGCCTGCGTCTTTCACCATTCTGCGCACATACCGGTCAATATCCGCTTTCCGTCCCTCGTCTTCTTTCAGGATCACGGATACGATGTTCCCTTTTTTCACCATCTGGATCCGGGAAAATTCTTCCAGGAACTTAGACAGCATATTGTAGCCGTAACTGCGGACGTCGAAATCCGGATACAGGCTGACCAGACGGCTTCCCACTTCTCCAAGCCCGGTAATGCGGTTGCTGTCCTGATTCTCAATGATCATCTTGATCACCGCGTCCTCGATCTTCTCTTTGCTCAGCGCGTCATGAGACTCCTGTTCTGTTCCAGGCTCCTGTTCATTCAGCAGGTTTTCAAGAATGGTAAATTTGTCGCAGGCTTTCCGAAATGGCTCCGGCGTTTTATTCTCCCCCATGCCAATGACCGTCTTGCCGCTCTCCCGCAGCCTGCTCACAAGTCTTGTAAAATCACTGTCGCTGGACACAATGCAGAAGCCGTCGATAGCATTGGTATACAGAATATCCATTGCGTCAATGATCATCGCGGAATCCGTAGCGTTCTTCCCCTGGGTATAGCTGAATTGCTGGATAGGCATGATCGAATTCTTCAAAAGCTCGTCCTTCCAGCTGGAATGCTGGGTGCTGGTCCAGTCCCCATAGATCCTTTTGTATGTGATATTTCCATATTTAGAAAGCTCTGTCAGTATCGGCTTGATATACTTTGCGGAAACATTGTCCGCATCGATCAGCAGCGCGTAATATTGTCCGTCCATTTTATGATCTCCTTTACCTTTCCACCAATCTTTATATTTCTTCGTCTCAGATAAAAAGCAGGCAAGACGCCCGTTTTCACCAGATAGGCTTCTAACCTGCTTTCTTTTCCTTATGCAATTATGGATGGCCCTTCTTACACCTGATCTTCATCATTGAAGAAATCGTCATCAAAATCATCCTCAAAGTCTTCCTCAAAGTCCTCCAGATAATCGGGGGTAAAGAAACAATATACCGCATAGGCGATCGCCGCGATGGCTGCCACCGCGCCTACGATAGCAAGTATCCAAAGAACCGTTTTGCTCTGTTTGTCTTCGTCCTTTTTATTTACTAACTCACTTAATTTTGTTGCCGCAATAATATCCTCTACTTTACTCATGCTCCCACATCCTTTCTCCTGCTGCCGCAAGTTCAATTATTGTTTTTATTATATCACTAAAATTTTCAGATTACTATATATTTCTTATCAAATTTTTACCAGTTTTGCAAAAGCCGCAAACATTTTCTTCGTGCCCGGCCCGTCAAAATCCACCGTCACTTCGTAGTCTCTGCCGCCTTCAACGATTGCCGTCACCGTACCGTCGCCAAATTTTACATGGCGCACCCGGTCTCCTTCTTGATAGTCCAGATGTCCAGCCGGGCTGCCGAATTGTTTCCCTTGCTTCACTCCGGCAAACGCCTTTGTATGAAAGGCCTGTCTGGCTTGCTGATAAGCGCTTTGAAATCTAGGCTTTTCCTTCTCTTCTGTCTCTTCTCTCTTAAATACAGCGCCGGTGGAAAGTAATTCTAAAGGAATCTCTTTTAAAAACCGGGACATTTTATTATACTGGGTCTCTCCCCGGACCATTCTTCTTCTGGCACAGGTCAGCGTCAGCTTTTCCTGTGCTCTGGTGATTCCCACGTAGCACAGCCGCCGCTCTTCCTCCACCTCTTCCGGATCGTCAGAAGTGATAGTCATATAGCTGGGGAACAATCCGTCCTCCATTCCAGCCAGATACACATGGGGGAATTCAAGCCCTTTGGCGCTGTGCAGCGTCATCAGCACTACATAGTCGCTGTTTTCATCCAGATCGTCGATATCTGCCACCAGGGCTACTTCCTCTAAGAATCCGCTTAAAGAAGCTGGCTCGTCCTGTTCCTGGCAGGCTTCTTCGTAGGCCGCGATCTTATTTCGCAGTTCGTCAATATTTTCAATCCTGGCTTCCGCTTCTTCCTCCCCTTCTGCCTGAAGGCTTTCAATATATCCTGTCTCATCCAGGATCTCCTGCAGAAGATCTGAGATGGTCATCTCTGCCGCATCCCGCTTAAACCGTTCCATCAGCGCCGCAAAAGACTCCAGTTTGGATAATCCCCGGCCGATATCCGGGATCAGGTCCGCTCCCAGCAGCGCATCATAGAATCCGATCTCACGCCGGGCCGCATATTCCTGCACTCGATTGATGGAAGTCAGTCCGATGCCCCGTTTAGGGACGTTAATAATCCGGCGGACCGCCAGATCGTCCTTCCCATTATCGATTGTCTTTAAGTAAGCCAGCAGGTCTTTGATCTCACGCCGGGCATAAAAGTTGACGCCGCCTACGATCTTATATGGGATATTGGCTGTTACAAACTTTTCTTCAAACATCCGGGACTGAGCGTTGGTCCGATAGAGGATCGCGTAATCCTGATAGGCGCCTTCTCCTTGTTCCACCTGCCGCCGGATATCGTCCACAATATATTCCGCTTCATCATAGGCCGTATCAAACTGCCGGAACTGGATCGCCTCGCCTTTTCCGTTTTCCGTCCACAGAGTCTTTTCTTTCCGGCCTTTATTGTGACTGATCACTCCATTTGCCGCATTAAGGATGGTTTCCGTGGAACGGTAATTCTGTTCCAGCTTAATGACTGCGGCGTCTTGGAAAAACTGCTCAAAATTCAGGATATTCTTGATATTAGCGCCCCGGAATTTATAGATCGACTGGTCGTCGTCTCCCACCACGCACAGATTCCGGTACTTGGACGCAAGAAGGCGGACCAGCTCAAACTGCACGGTATTGGTGTCCTGGTACTCATCTACCATGATATAGCGGAACCGCTCCTGATAATAGTCCAGCACCTCCTTCTGGGTCTGGAATAACTGGACCGTCTTCAGCAGCAGATCATCAAAGTCAAGGGCGTTATTGGCCCGCATCTGTTTCTCATACTCTGTATAAACTTCGGCTGCTTTCCGCAGGCCAAAATCTCCCCCTGCCTGGAGCTGGAACTCTTCCGGCGTGATCAGTTCATTTTTGGCTTTAGAGATGGACGACAAAAGCGTCCGCTCCCGGAAAATCTTTGTGTCCACATTCAGCAGACGGCACACGTCCTTCATCAATGTTTTCTGGTCATCCGTATCGTAAATGGTAAAATTCGTGTCATATCCCAGCAGTTCAATGTGTCTGCGCAGGATCCGCACGCACATAGAATGGAAGGTGCTCACCCAGATACTTTCTGAGCCAAAGCCTACCAGCCGATCCACCCTTTCCCGCATTTCTCCCGCCGCCTTGTTTGTAAATGTAATAGCAAGGATATTCCAGGGATTGACTCCTTTTTCTTCGATCAAATACGCGATCCTGTGAGTCAGAACACGGGTTTTGCCAGATCCCGCCCCCGCAAGAATCAGAAGCGGTCCTTCCGTATGGAGCACCGCTTCTTTTTGTCTGTCGTTCAATGTATCGTATATACTCAAATCTATCCTTTCCTTTCCGCTTCCCGCCTCTTCATGATCTCATGCTCTTTCTTGATCTCATCATGGAGCGCCAGAGATGTCCATTTTTGATTGGAAGCCGTCACTACCGCTTTCAGCCCAACCTGCACTTTCTCCTTCTGCATCAAAAAGATCGCCTTGTCCAGCATGTCTTCTGTTTCCGCCTGGATCACCAGCATTTCTTCCGGGAATCCATCTCCATCGTAAACTTCCGGTTCCAATTCCGGCTCTTCTATGCCTGTCAGCGCTCCGATGGGCCACAGATACTGCTCCTTGTCCACGGCGCGGACCTTGAATCCTAAGAATCCAAAGATCATCCCTATCTTCTTTCCCTTAGCCGTGCCCTTGAGATTATAGCATAAAACTACTGATTTCATAAATCCAATCTCCATTTCCAAAGTCTGGTTCCATTATAAGAGGTTTGGGGAAGGTATGCAAGCAAATCCAGCTCTACTGCAGCGCAAGATTTCCTGTATACAGCTGATAATACCGTCCTTTTTCCTCGATCAGCTGATCATGAGTTCCGCGTTCGATGATCCGCCCCTGCTCCAATACCATGATACAGTCCGAATTGCGTACGGTAGACAGCCGGTGAGCGATCACAAACGTTGTCCTTCCATGCATCAGTTTATCCATACCCTCCTGGACGATCCGCTCTGTCCGGGTGTCGATAGAACTGGTAGCTTCATCCAGGATCAGCACCGGCGGGTCCGCCACCGCGGCTCTGGCAATAGCCAGAAGCTGTCTCTGGCCTTGGCTTAAGTTTGCCCCGTCTCCGGTGATCATCGTATCATAGCCATTTGGCAGACGCCGGATGAAGCCATCCGCGTTTGCTAATTTGGCCGCCGCCACGATCTCCTCATCGGAAGCATCCAGCTTCCCAAAACGGATATTGTCTTTTACCGTTCCTGTAAACAGATGTGTGTCCTGAAGCACAATCCCCAGGGAACGTCTCAGATCCGCTTTCTTGATCTTATTGATATTGATCCCGTCATACCGGATCTTTCCGTCCTGGATATCGTAAAATCGGTTGATCAGATTTGTGATCGTCGTCTTGCCTGCTCCCGTAGATCCTACAAAAGCGATCTTTTGTCCCGGCGTAGCATAGAGCTTGATGTCGTGAAGTACGATCTTCTCATCTGTATAGCCAAAGTCTACTCCGTTGAAGACCACGTCTCCTTTGACTTCCACATAGTCCACGCTTCCGTCTGCCCGATGGATATGCTTCCAGGCCCACCGTCCGGTCCGTTCTTTGGTCTCCTCTATCACGCCATTTTCTTCTTTTATATTGACTAACGTCACGTAACCTTCATCTTTTTCCTCTTCCTCATCCAGAAGCCGGAAGATCCGCTCCGCTCCGGCCATTGCCATGATCACCGCATTTAGCTGCATACTGATCTGGTTGATGGGCATACTGAAATTCCGGTTGAAGGTCAGGAAACTGGCAAGGCCTCCCAGCGTAAATCCTCCCACATTTCCAAGAGCCAGGACTCCGCCTGCGATGGCGCAGACCACATAACTTACATTGCCAAGCTGGGCGTTGATCGGCCCCAGCAGATTGGCATAGGTATTAGCCTTGTCTGCGCTGACATACAGTTTGTCATTCAATTCTCGAAACCTCTCTATATTTTCTTCCTCGTGACAGAAGACTTTGACCACCTTCTGGCCGCTCATCATTTCCTCGATATATCCGTTTACCGTTCCCAGGTTGACCTGCTGCTCCAAAAAATATCTGCCGCTTTTTCCCGCCATGATCTTAGAACTGAACACCATGATCCCTACCATCAAAAGCGTCACGATCGTCAAAGGTATGCTTAGAATCACCATGCTTACCAAGACGCTGACGATCGTGATCGCGCTGTTCAGAAGCTGGGGCATACTCTGACTGATCATCTGGCGCAGCGTATCAATGTCGTTTGTATACACCGACATGATATCGCCATGGGCATGGGTATCGAAATATTTGATCGGCAGTTTCTGCATATGGCTGAACAGATCGTCTCTCATATCCCTCAGTGTTCCCTGGGTCACTGTCACCATCAGGCGGTTATAGGTATAGGTCGAGATGATCCCCACTCCGTAAAAGGCCGCCACCCGCAGGATGGCCTGGGCCAGCGGTGCGAAATCAGGGGTGTCGCTCATCAGGAATGGAGTAATGTACACATCGATCAAATCCCGCATAAACATGGTTCCCTGCACATTGGCAAGCACTCCGACTAAGATTAAGACTACTACTGCCGCGCAGTGAATCCCGTAATCTTTAAATACATACTTCATTACCCGGGCAAATAAACGTCCCGGATGCTCCACCTGGCTTTTCACGCCTCTTGGCGCTCTTTTCATCGGTCCTGGCATCTCTTATTCACCTGCCTTTTCGTCAAAATCCCCGCCGCCCTGGGTCTGAGACTCATAGACTTCGCGGTATATCTCATTGGTTTCCAATAATTCCTCATGAGTTCCAAATCCGTTGACACAGCCGTCTTCCATCACGATGATCCGGTCTGCGTCCTGGACGCTGGAGATTCTCTGGGCAATGATCAGTTTTGTAGTATCTGGGATCGCTTCCCGGAACGATTTGCGGATTTTGGCGTCTGTTGCCGTATCTACAGCGCTGGTGCTGTCGTCCAGGATCAGGATCTTAGGCTTTTTAAGAAGCGCCCTCGCGATGCAGAGCCGCTGCTTCTGGCCCCCGGATACATTGGTTCCTCCCTGTTCTATATGAGTCTGGTATCCTGCCGGCATCCGCTGGATAAATTCATCCGCGCAGGCAAGCCGGCATGCCTGTCGGCATTCCTCTTCGGAAGCCTCTTTATTCCCCCATCTCAGATTCTCCAGGATTGAGCCTGAGAACAAAACATTGTTCTGAAGCACAACCGACACCTGGTTTCGCAGGACTTCCATATCATATTCTTTCACATTCCTTCCGCCTACCAGCACTTCTCCTTTTGTCACATCATAAAGACGGCTGACCAGGTTTACCAGACTGGTCTTGGCGCTTCCAGTGCCTCCGATGATCCCGATCGTCTCTCCAGAACGGATCGTAAGGTCAATATCTTTGAGCACAGGCTCTTCACTGTCCCTGCGGTACGCAAAATCCACATGCCGGAATTCAATGCTGCCATCAGGCACATCCATCACCGGGCGCTCCGGATTCTGAAGATCGCTGGTCTCCCTTAACACTTCAGAAATACGCCGGACGCTGGCCATACTCATAGAGACCATCACGAATACCATGGAGAGCATCATCAGGCTCATCAGGATATTCATACAATAAGCAAGAAGACTCATTAATTCCCCTTCCGTCAGCTGGGACGATACGATCATCTTAGCTCCCAGCCAGCTGATCAGGAGAATACAGCTATAGACAGTGATCTGCATAAGAGGCGCGTTATAGACCAAATTGCACTCGGCCTTGGTGAATATCCTGCATAGATTGCCGCTTGCCCGCTTAAACTTACTGGTCTCCTGTTCTTCTCTCACATACGCCTTGACTACTCGGATCGCCGACACATTCTCCTGTACAGAAGCATTCAGATCGTCATACTTGGGGAACGCCTGCTGGAAATACCGGGTGGCATGGCTCATGATCAGAAACAGCAGGATTCCCAGCACGATCACTGCGATCAGATAGATCACCGCCAATCTCGCATTGATAGCAAAGGCCATCAACATAGCGCACACCAGGCTTGCCGGAGCCCTGGTGAACATCCGCAGCGTCATCTGATACGCGTTCTGTACGTTCGTCACGTCTGTAGTCAGCCGGGTCACCAGGCCCGCCGTACTATATTTATCGATATTTGAAAACGAAAATGTTTGTATATTATTGAACATAGCCTCCCTTAGGTTTCTGGCCAGTCCAGCAGATGCCTTCGCGCCAAAACGCCCGCCCCCGACACCGGCCAGAAGACCGATCAGCGCCGCCGCGATCATCACCGCTCCAACCCGGTAAATATGTCCAATATCTCCCTCATTTACTCCCTGATCAATGATCGAAGCCATCAGGAACGGGATCGCCATCTCCATCAGTACTTCCAGGACCATGAAAAGGGGCGTTGCGATGGATGCGCCTTTATATTGTTTTACTTCTCTCAATAATACGCGGATCATCCATATCCTCCTCTCCTGAAATCCTTCGTAAAAAATTGTTCGTTACCAAATAATTTGATAACGAACCTTCGTCTGTAGAACATATTCTACCATCTCTTCTATTTTTGTCAATATTTTTCTCGGCGCACAGTATATCTGAAAAAATCCTTGTCATATAGTTTTAAAAACTATATAATAGATTTACTGAGGTGAAGTTATGACAATAAATACAAAAGACATGCTGAACAGCATCCTTTCCAGCATTGCGCGGATCGACTATGTAAAGCCAGAGAGTATCCCCAATATTGATCTTTATATGGATCAGGTCACTACCTTTATGAATGAGCAGCTCCGCTCGACCAAACGCTATGAAGATGACAAGATCCTTACTAAGACCATGATCAATAATTATGCCAAGAATAATCTGCTCCCTCCTCCTGTTAAAAAGAAGTATTCCAGGGAACACGTGCTCGTAATGATCTTTATCTACTATTTTAAAAACATCCTCTCGATCAAGGATATTGAGGCAATGCTGACTCCTATCACGGAGAATTACTTTAATAACGAATCGTTCAACATGACGGAAATCTATGAGGAAATCTGCCAGCTGGAAAAGTCCCGGATCGACGGCCTTGCAAAAGATGTGGCCAGAGCTTACCAAAGTGCTGAAGAGACGTTTGGAGACCGTCCCCAGGATGAGCAGGAATATCTGCGCTTCTTTTCCTTTATCTGCAATCTCAGCTTTGACGTCTATGTTAAAAAACTTTTGATCGAAAAACTGATCGATGAACTTCCTGACCCGGAGTCTTCTGAAAAAAAGAAGAAATAAGGCCATGCCTTATTTCTTTTCTTTTGCCTGTACATCCGCTTCCACAAAACGGTACCCCACCCCGATCTCTGTAAATATGAACTCCGGCTGAGCAGGATTTTTCTCGATCTTTCTGCGTATATTGGCCATATTGACCCGAAGGATCCGGTTGTCATTCTTCATATTCGGCCCCCAGATCTCTTTCATCATATAATCATAGGTCAATACTTTTCCCGCGTATTTTCCAAGAAGGCTTACCAGTTTAAACTCATTCTGGGTCAATCCCGCATCTGTTCCGTCTACAAATACCCGGTGTTTGTCGTGGTCGATCACCAGACGGCCGGAAAGAAAAGACATGCTCTGGCCGCCGTTCTGCCCCGTTCCTGATCCCCTTGCGTGACGGATCGCCGTACGGACCCTGGCGAGAAGCTCTGACGTCCCAAAAGGCTTTGTGATATAATCGTCAGCTCCTTTGTCCAAAGCCGACACCTTATCCTTCTCATGGGTCCTGGCCGATACTACGATGATCGGCATCTGGGACCATTCTCTTACATTTTCTAAGATTTTAATACCGTCCATATCCGGCAGCCCCAGGTCTAAGATCACGATATCCGGGCACTGAGATGTGATCAGACTGTAGGCGCTAAGCCCGTTCTGTGCCAGCAGGACTTCATAGTTATTTGCTTCCAGAACCGTCTGAAGAAAACTGCGAATATTTTTATCGTCCTCTACTATCAGGACTCTATCCCTAATCTCCATCTTACTCCTCCATTTCCATAGGGAGGGAAAACACCATTCTGGCCCCTGCGCCTTCCCGGTTTTCCGCCCTCATATTGCCTCTATGCGCTTTGATGATACTTTTGCAGACAGAAAGACCGATCCCCATATCTCTTTTGTTATCGGAAGCCTCGCCTCTGGCGCCCAGATTGCCGTCGAAAATCACCGGAAGGATCTTCTCTTCGATCCCCTCTCCATCATCCTCCACACAGAAAACCGCTTTCCCTTCCGCCAGACTGACGCGGATATCTATCTGTGAAGTGGTCCTCCCATGGACCGCGGAGTTTTCCAAAAGATTGACCAGAACCTGCTCGATCAATGTAGCGTCCATTGGGACCAAAAGAACCTCTTCCGGGATATGGGCGTTGATCTTGATTCCGGGGAACCGTTTCTGGAATTTTGTCACCGCCGCGCTGATCACCTCTTCTACTACTTCTTCCTGCTTATCGATCCTGGCATTTTCCGCGTTCATCCTGGTAATAGACAAAAGGTTTTCCACCATACGCACCAGCCACTGGGCTTCTTCCTTTATATTTGCCACCAGTTCCATGATCTTATCCTGAGAGAGCACATCTTTATTCTCCAAGATTGCCGCCGCAGAACCGGCGATTGATGTCAAGGGCGTCCGGATATCATGAGACACTGCCCTCAGAAGATTCGCCCTCATTTTTTCCTTCTCCGTTTCCAGCCGAAGCTGCTCCTGGTTTTTGATCTGTGTTGTCAAAGCGCTGACACTGATGGCCACCGCCAGCATTACAAAGAAAGTCAAAGGATAGCCTGTAATGGTAAAATTAAGCGCAAAATAAGGATAGGTGAAAATATAATTTACCGCGATCACTGCCGCCATTGCTGAAAAGATTCCGTACCGATATCCATCTGTGAACCGTGAGATCAGCAGGACTGCCAGCACGAACATCAGCGCCGCATGGGCCTCTGTCCCAACGGACTGCTGCAGATAAAAGCAGATTATTGTTGTAAGCCCAAGAATCCCTATCGTTATCAGTATATTCCACACGCTTCGTTTCCGCATGATTTCCCTCCAGACTATATGCTCCTTGACTTTTTATTATACCATATGCCGTGCTAATTTTTTGTTAAGATAAATGTTTCCCCTAATATCCCAGGCAAAAAAATCCCCCACAAAGGCGGGGGAAGCTTTTCGGTATATCCTTAATCTTTGTTGATCCGTTCAAACACCATATCATAACCGTCATTACCATAATTCAGCGATCGGTTTACCCGGCTGATCGTTGCTGTAGAGGCTCCTGTTTTCTCCGCAATCTCCAGGTAGGTTTTGTGTTCTCTGAGCATTTTTGCGACCTCGAATCTCTGAGACAGCGAAAGCAGTTCGTTGATGGTACAGATATCTTCAAAAAAGATGTAACATTCTTCCTTGTCCTTCAAGCTCAATATCGCATTAAACAGATAGTCTACCGCTTCTGTCCTGATTTTCTTACTCATATTAAGATCTCCTTCATAACAGAATTCACTACTGTTACATTTTAACACACTAAACTTATAAAATCTATACCTTTTTCCAGCATAGTGATCACCGGAGATTCTTATTTCGTTTCAAACTTGCCAGGAGTTTGTCCAGTGTGGTGTTTGCTACCAGTTCTTCAGGGAAGTCAACGGCTTCTAACATCTCGAACACATATGGATACTCCCCGATGGCCGCGTCTACATGCGCATCTGTTCCCAGGACTACCTTTGTTCCATACTGCTTGCAGAATTTCAGCATTTGAATCGAATTCTCCCGGGTATTTTCCCGATACCCGTAAGGACTAAGAGAAGAATTATTGATCTCCAAAAGAGTCCCTGTCTCCTTAGCCGCCTTAACCAGTTTCTCATAGTCCACAGGAAAGCGTCCATCGTCCGGATGGCCGATAATGTCTACCGTATCTCTTTCCATCGTATGAATGTATGCTTCCAGCACTGCTTCTTTCGTCTTCTCTCCGTGATAGCAGGGAATATGGAGACTGGCGATGGAGATATCCAGCGGCTGGAGAGTCCTGTCAGACAGGTCCACTTCTCCCGCTTCATTCATAATATTCAGCTCAACGCCCAAAAGCAGCCGAATTCCCTCCATCTGCCTTGGAACGACTTTGAGATTATGGAAGTAAAAAGGATTGGTGCTTCCCGGCATCTCTGGCGCGTGTTCTGTGACCGCAAGTCCTTTCAGTCCTTTTTCCGCGGCCATACGGGCCATTTCTCTCATAGTATTATACGCGTGTCCGCTTGCCAGCGTATGGGAATGTGTATCAACTTCAATCTTCATTTTACCTGATCCCTTCCTTCCAGATATTTTGCCATTTGGAATTATTATACAGCATATATCCGCCTTTTTCTACAAATGCTATGTTAAGTTCTTATATAAATCTTATGAATACGAATGGAGGGCTCTCTATGAATACAAACAAACATAACCCCAGCAACATTCCTCAATCCGCTCTTAAAACCAGCAATGAGGATTCCAATCAGAAATTGATCGATGCCTGCGATTATCTCACAACCTCCGCCTCCTGCCAGGACTGTACCGGCCTGATCCCATCCGCACCGGCTTCTTCATCAGAACTGGAATCTTACGAAGAACTGTATCATTTTCTTCCTCCTGCCGGGAAAACGGATTCCATTGCCGAAAAATCCTCCATTGCATCCGATCACGCGGATTCCGCGTGTCCGGAAGACAAACAGTCATAAAAACATTCCGCGCCGGACAGAACCATTCTCATTTTACTGCATATGATAATCAAAAACCGGAGTTTTTGATTATGCCAACAACATTAGTCCCTATTAACGGGATTGTCCAGAATGTCTCTGCCGCAAATGACGACTGCTGCCAACAGCGGGTGACCATCCGCAATTCCCAAGGCGTCTATAACTTCATTGTAGACGCAGACACCTATGTGATCGGCAGCATACGACTGCGGCCCGGAATGAGCGTGGCCGCCTTTTATGACGCAAATGTAGCGATTCCTTTGATCTATCCACCTCAGTATCAAGCGGTCATCATCGGGCGCAGAAATCCCGGAGAGAATATTTACGCCGGCTATTTCTCCGAAGACCTGGTAGCGGAAGACCAGGCGCTGGAACTTAATATCACCAGCGCCACAGAAATCGCCACCGCCAACGGACAGCAGTTCTCCTGTAATCCGGGCGGGCATATGCTGATCGTATATTATACGGCAACGACCAGAAGTCTGCCTCCGCAGACTACACCGCGAAAAGTGATCGTAGTTTGTTAAAAAATTAATTGGGGACGTAGTATTTCTTCATTTTACTACGTCCCCAATTAACTTTTACCCTGTACCTTTTTGTCACTTGCCCTGTACCTTTCTGACAAACGCAAGGGCGATGCAGTTTTCCCCTACATGGGTCCCGATCACGCCGCCCACGGGCCAGAGCGGACATTCTTCCAGGTGGTAACGTTCCTGGGTCTCTTTCTGGAATTTCTCTCCGCTTTCCCGGTCATAAGTGTACCCTGTGATCACCGGCCAGTCCTGATCGATCTCAAATGCCTCGTACTCGTGATAGAGATATTCTTTCCCTTTCCGTCCGCCCCTGGCGATCCCAAGCTTCACAAGTATTCCGTCCTTTAATTCTATAACAGGCTTGATCTTCAGCACATTGCCGATCACGTCAAAAGTTGGCGGTATTCTTCCGCCTTTCCTCAGATAGGTCAATGTATCCAGAACTCCGCAGACCACCATCCGATCTCTTACTTCCAAGATTCCTTCCACAATGGACTCTATCTTGGTCCCTTTCTCTCTCTCCCGGACCGCGTACTCCACCAGCATCCGCTGCGTAATGATGGCTTGCCTGGTATCGACAATGAAAATCCTCTCATACCCGCACATCTCTTTCGCCAAAGCAGCCGCGTTGATGGTTCCGCTTAATCCCGAAGACAGCGTAAGCACTAAGACGTCTTCTCCTTTTTCCCGCGCTTCCTCATATTCACGCAGATACAGTTCCGGGGAAGGCTGACTTGTGGTCGGCAGTTCTTTTTCTACCGCCAGCCGTCTGAAAAACCGATGAAAATCTTCTTCGCTTCCCATCGGCATCTCTTCTTCCCCAAATTTGATTGAAATAGGAATGACCGTAACTCCCAATTCTTCCGCCTTGTCCTTAGTAATATCGGAAGCCGTATCCGTAATAATCCTCAGTTTTTTCATATAACTCCCTCACTGCATTTAAATTCGTTCCTATTTGTCTATTTTACTAGAGTTTATCACGGCAAAAAATCAACAAATGTGCTCTAAATAATAAAAATATACATTTTCAAACAAATTGTATACTTTTATTTGAATAAATATTGATAAAATACCGGAAGTTTCTTCCTAAGACGTTCTTCATCCATCTCTTCTTCATCCAGTGTGACCCCGATCGCCATGATCCCGGCCGCATGATATCGGGCAAGCCACTTTAGGGAAACCTCTTTATCGATATCCGGCTTCAAAAGTTTCAATAGCTTCATAAAATATTTCTCCAGCGCCACGTTCATCTGCAATTCCAGCATTTCATGATATTTAGTCCGAAAAAGATTCCTCAGCGCACGCCCATATTTCAAATAAAAATCCACCAAAAGATCTGTATAGTTCTCTTTTCCATTTACCTGGTCAAGCTGGGCCATCAACTCTTCTGTGATGACTTCTGTCATAAATCTCACCGTATCAAAAACACTTTCAAAATGCTTATAAAATGTACTCCTATGGATGTCGGCATGGTCACAGATCTCTTGAACCGTAATCTTGTCCAGGGGTTTCTGATTCAGAAGTTCCAAAAGCGTCATGCCGATCTTTAGTTTTGTCTTATGTGATTTTGTATATACCTTTGGTTTTCCGTCTTTCCGTTCCATTTCTTTCCTTTTCCATTTCCCGTTCCATTGAACGCCCATCCGTTTATATCATAGCGAAAATCACCGCGATCACGATAGCCGGCAGCACATTGGCTACTCTTATTGTTTTTGGCCAGATCAAGTTCACGCCCACACATAGGATCAGCACATTTCCCACGAGACTGATGTTGCTGACCGCCGCCTCCGTCATGACCGGCGCGATCACTTTGGCAAGCAAAGTAATACTTCCCTGGAAGATTCCCACCGACAATGCGGAAAAAACGCAGCCTTTCCCAAGGGAAGCAGTCATCATCATAATAATGATCAAGTCTAAGATCGCCTTTGCGTATAAAGTTTCAGGATCTCTGCTGATGCCATCTTGGAGCGCTCCCAGGATAGCCATCGCCCCCACGCACACCGTCAGAGAAGAAGAAACAAATCCTTCGATAAACCGGCTGTCCTCCTGGTTGCCGCTCTTATCTCTCAGCCATATTCCAAAATGTTCAAATCTCCGGTCCAGATCGATCAGTTCGCCAAACAGCGCTCCTATCGCTAAAGATAGGATCATCATGATCGTTCCCCGCGTATCCAGGCTGCCCTGGAAACCATTTCCCGTATCCACGATCTTTACTGCCAGCATCTCAGACAATGTGCTTCCCAGCGCCATTACAATGATCGCAAATCCCATCGCCTTCATGATCGTCTCTTGATACCGTTCTTCAAGAAATCTTCTTGAGACCAGGCCTGCCGCTCCTCCTGCTATGATCGCCGCCACGTTAACGATCGTTCCCATTCCCGCCATACTACAGAGCCTCCTCTTTTCATCTGATGCACATCTCTCAGTATAGCATAAGAGAAGAATTCTGGAAAGATAAAGCCATGTCGCTTGACGGGCGTACGCCCTATGAATAAAACAAGAGATGGTCTTATTCCTGCAAGCAGGATAATCCCATCTCTCATTTTATTCGCATGGCTTATTTTTGCACAATATTTATGATCTTCTTTGGTACGTAGATCTCTTTGATGATCGTACCTGTCAGTTTATCTGCCACGGCTGCTTTTCCTGCCGCCAGGGCGTCTTCTTTGGAAATGTCGGCGGATACGGAGATCACGGCTCTCGTTTTTCCATTGATCTGTACCGGCACTTCCACTTCATCGTCTTTCATGGCTTCTTCGTCATAGGTCGGCCATCCCGCGTGGAACACGCTGCCTTCGTGGCCCAACTGCTCCCAGATTTCCTCCGCGATATGAGGCGCAAATGGAGACAGCAGGACTGCCATAGTGGACAGTGTCTCTTTGTCGATGCCGCCTTCTTTCTTAGCAATCTCGATCAGGTTGTTGTTATGCTCCATGAAACCGGAGATCGCTGTGTTCAGGCTGAAGCTCTCCAGACGGGTCGTAATATCGTAAACCAATCTGTGCCGTTCTTTGATCATATCCTTGGTGGCTTTTACATCTGCTTCTTTGCTGTCCATCACCAGATTCCAGAGACGTTTTAAGAAACGGTTTACTCCGTCGATACCACGGTCGTCCCACTCTGCGTCCAGCTCCGGAGGACCTACGAACAGTTCATACATCCTCAGAGAATCACAGCCGTAGTCTCTCACCAGATCATCCGGGGAAACTACATTTCCCTTGGATTTGCTCATCTTGATCCCGTTCTTTCCGGTGATCATCCCCTGGTTGAACAGCTTATGGAATGGTTCATCGAAATCGATCGCGCCAATATCACACAGGAACTTCGTATAGAACCGGGAGTAGAGAAGATGGAGTACCGCATGCTCTACCCCGCCGATGTACATATCCACAGGAAGCATCTCATCTGCCTTTTCTCTGGAAACCAGCTCCTTGTCGTTATGATTATCCACGTACCGCAGGAAATACCAGGAAGATCCTGCCCACTGAGGCATGGTGTTGGTCTCCCGCTTTGCTGGTTTTCCGCACACCGGGCACTTGCAGTTCACCCACTCGTCAATGGCCGCCAGCGGAGATTCGCCGGTCCCTGTGGGCTCGTAGGACTCTACATCCGGCAGGCGAAGCGGCAGTTCTTCCTCCGGTACCGGTACCGCTCCGCAGTCCGGGCAGTGTACGATCGGGATTGGCTCTCCCCAATATCTCTGGCGGGAGAATACCCAGTCACGCAGCTTGTAATTGACGGTAGCACGGCCGATTCCCTTTTTCTCAATAATGTGCGGACCTTCTTTTTTCAAAACAGAAGACTCCATCCCGTTCCATTCTCCAGAATTGATCATGATGCCAGAAGCCTCAGTATAGGCCTCAGTCATATGCTCGATCTCTTTTCCGTCCTTGGAAATAACCTGAACGATCGGGATACCAAATTTAGTAGCGAACTCAAAGTCACGATCATCGTGGGCTGGCACACACATGATCGCTCCTGTACCGTAATCCGCCAGGACATAGTCAGACAGCCAGATCGGTACTTTCTCATTGTTCAACGGATTGATGGCGTAGCTTCCTGTGAACACGCCGGTCTTTTCCTTATCCTGCATACGGTCTACGTTGGACTTCATGGAAGCCTCGTAAATGTATTTCTCTACGGCCTCTCTGGTCTCGTCCGTGGCAAGCTCTTTCGCTAAAGCATGTTCCGGAGCAAGTACCATAAAGGTAGCGCCGTACAGGGTATCGGGCCTGGTGGTGTATACGGTGATCTTATCCTCTCTTCCCTCTACCGGGAAATCCACCTCCGCGCCGTAGGATTTGCCAATCCAGTCCGTCTGCATCTTCTTTACCTTTTCCGGCCAGTCCAGCTTATCCAGATCATTTAGCAGACGGTCCGCGTACTTAGTGATGCGCAGCATCCACTGGCGAAGATTTTTCTTGGTCACTTCCGTGCCGCAGCGCTCACATTTTCCATTGACCACTTCTTCGTTGGCAAGCCCTGTCTTACAGGAAGGACACCAGTTGATAGGGAATTCCTTCTCGTATGCCAAACCTTCTTTAAACATCTTTACGAAGATCCACTGGGTCCATTTGTAGAAATCAGGATCTGTGGTATTGACCTCCATATCCCAGTCATAAAGCGCCGCGATCTGGTTGATCTGCTCCTTGATATGCTTCACATTCTCTGCCGTTGAGATAGCCGGATGCACGCCCATCTTAATGGCATAGTTCTCAGCGGGGAGACCAAACGCATCCCATCCCATAGGGTGGATGATATAATATCCCTGCTGCAGCTTATAACGGCTCCACACATCTGAGATCACATAGCCTCTCCAATGCCCTACGTGGAGACCGTTTCCAGACGGATATGGGAACATATCCAGACAATAATATTTCTCCCGTTTGTTCCCTTTCTCATCCACCTTCACGTTTACCGGATTCTTTTCCCAGTTCTCACGCCACTTTTTTTCGATCGCCTTATGATTATAAGGTACTTTTGACATTTCGCATTCTCCTCACTTTCTGATGACATATGAAAAGCCTTTCCATCTCCAAAGAGACGAAAAGGCTTGATTTCCGTGGTACCACTCTTCTTCACACAGGCAAAACTCGCGTCAAGATCAGCCGCCTTCTGCCTGAGCGCACTCATTTCCTTCGCTAACGGGAAGACCCGCTCCGGCTTAGTCCCTTGCGGTTTCAGCGGGAGAACTCCAAGGCCAGTTGGGAGCAGCCCTTTACCGCCTCTCACCTCCCGGCGGCTCTCTGAAAAACGGCGAACTCTTACTATTCCTCTTCAACGTTTCTTCACATATTTCTTACTCATTATAAAAAGAACCTTAAAATAAGTCAAGTAGTATTTTCCCCGCTAAGAAAACTCATTTTAAGGGCTGAAATGAAAAGTTTATTTCCACTTTGAATAGGCAAAAGTAGATTTTAGTCTTTCACTCA
>CABPCP010000048.1 GCA_902406105.1 uncultured Mordavella sp. | reverse complement strand
GCTCTTCCGATCTTATCCAGGCGCTTGGATTCCTTGTATTCATCGTAGTTTTACAGCAGATCGAAGGCAATCTGATCTATCCAAGAGTGGTAGGCTCTTCTGTAGGACTGCCCGGTATCTGGGTATTGACTGCCGTCACCATTGGCGGCGGCTTAAGCGGTGTTGCGGGCATGCTGCTGGCTGTCCCTGTCACAGCCACGTTATATAAGCTGCTCCAAAGAGATGTACGCAGGCGCAGGGCTTTGACAGAAACAGGGGCGCAGGATTAATTGGAGACCGTGACCAGGCAGGCCATTGCCACAGCGGAAATGTCGTTTATATAATTGAGCATGGAAGCCATCTGCTTCTTCTGGGGATCCTTCTGGATCTCCTTTTTCATCGCTTTTAGTGTCGCCTTTACCTCTTCGCCTTCGTATTTGGAAAAATACTGATACAAATTCTTCGTCTCCTGTAAAAGGAAGACCAAGGCCGTATCATGAGCGGACATTTCCCGTGTCTGTGTTACCGCTTCCTTGATGGCACCGATCAAATCATCTTTATACTTTTTATCCGGGGTATAGGTGGTCTTTTTTCCAAAGAATCCAGCCTTTTCTTCTGACGCTACCCCTTGTGCCGTCAACGCCTTCCCCATCTTATCTATCAATTCTCGCATCCTTGTGCCTGTCGAGATCAAATAATCGCTCATCAACCGGTTGGTGGCGCGTGGTTTTTCTTCCAAATATGTGTATAAAGGTCTCAAGTATTCCAGCTCCTCTGGAAGTTCTTTACGTATGCTGATCTTTTTCTTTTCCAGTGTGATCACTTCTCCTAGCAGTAGGTCCATTACTCCCGCCGCCATCAATCCCGCATTGGATTCATTCCTTCGCAGCGGCGGAAGGTTCCCTCTCTCGTCCACCGCTAGTAGATAGTATTCTTGTATCAAAGATATTCTGTCCATGGTTGCTCCTCCTTTTCCTCCTGCTTTATATCTAAGGGCATTATAGCATACCCCCCCCCCGGTTTTTCCAGGGGTTTTGCGGCTTTGCGGCTACCGCAGGAGTTCCAGACAAAAGCAGACCCTTCGGCTCTCTTCTCCCTGGACCGCTTCCGCTTCTGGAAGCATTTTCGCTGTCAGTTTTCCGCCCAGCTCTTCCGCCAGGGCTTTGGCAATGGTCAGTCCAAGTCCTGTTCCGCCCCGGCCGCGGGATGTGTCCCGCATATAGAACCGGTCAAACAGCCGCGGCAGATCCTCTTCCCTTAAGCTGTAGGTATCATTGACAAACAGGATTGCCACACGGCCCTTTTTTTCTTCCATCGCTATCCGAAACAGCGTATCTCCATAGCGCTGTACATTCTGGAACAAGTTTAGGCAGATCCGCTCCAGTGTCCCCGCCTCTCCGATCGCCCAGACTGGATGTTCCGGCAGCTCGATCTGAATCCTCAGATCCGCTTCTTCTATCGGCTGGTAATTTTCCGCGAAAAATTCCCGCAGAAATCTTGCCACATCCAGTTTCTCTGTCTCCACTAAGTAATCTTTGGCGTAAATCCTGGAGAAATCGTAGAATTGATCTGCCAGTTTCCTCATAGCTTCCGCCTTCCGCTTCACAATCTCTATCGTCTCCGCCGCTTCCGTGTCTCTGCCCTCACAGGGCGCGTTTGACTGCTGATACAGCTTAAGGTATCCCAGGATCACCGTCAATGGCGTGCGCAGGTCATGGCTGATATTTTCAATCTGCTTCTGGAAATCTCGTTCCCTTCTCTCGTAACGCTGGCGCTCCTGCTGTATCCCTTCCAGCAGCCGGTTCAACGAACACAGTAATTTTCGCAAACAGGGATCTGGCACCGGAAGATGGAACATCTGATTCTGAGTCAGGTCCTGCTGTACCCAGTCCAAATCTCTCCCTATAGCTTTGAGCGCAGATACCAAAGTCAGATATCGAAAGGCAAAATAGCCTCCAGTCACGATGGATATGCAAAGTAATACAAGATACAGCATGAACGTTCCTCCCTGTCATTTTTTGCAAATTCCTTTATAGGTCTCTTTTCTTTAGAAGCTTCATTCCTAAAATTCCAAAAACAGCCGTTCCCGCCAGGCCGGAGATCAGACAGCGGGCCGCTCCTTCTGCTGTGTCCCAGGCCGTGAGACATTCCCGTGTGTTGACGTTCGCTCCATTTGTAATGTCAAAAAAGTTGGCCGGCATCCACAATGCAAGATCAAAGACCATATCAAAGCGAAACCCCAGATACATCAGCAGTTTAGGTACGAAGATCCAGACAGAAAGCCAGACCAGGATACTCGTTCCGCTTTTGTCAAAAAACTCCAGAAACAAAACGCCGGAGACCAGGCCTGCTGTCGCGATCAGATAGACCATTGGGATCTCCATGAGCAGGTCGCTAAGCTGGACCGGTCCTTCTTTGGGAAGCAGCATTTCCGCGCCGAGGATCCAGACAGCCACCACAACAACCATCACAACCGTGGCCGCCAGAAGAGCCACCACACATTGTCCCGCAAAAACCTTTGTTCTTGGAACTCCTGCCGCCACAGTATTCTTCAGATTGCCATTTCTTCTTCCGCCTTCATAGAGGAAAATCACCACCATACCTCCCATGAATCCAAAAAGCATCGGGCTGGACACCAGATTCGAATAAGAAAAAGACGTATTCCTGTATGGACCTCCAAAAAAGTACAGGAGCACTTGCAGAAGAACTGCCAGGGACGCCAGGATCCCGGTGGTCAGATACATCTCTTTTGTATGGGTTACACGGTAAATCTCACTTTTCATATAATTCAGCATGTTACACACCCCGTTTCTTTAATTCCATATAATATTCTTCCAGAGAAGACTGAATGGTCTTCATCTGTGTGATGTAAATCTGATGCTCCAGCGCCAGACGACTATAGAGCTCCATATCTTCTCCCGGATCCTCAATACAGATGCTGTGATCCGGAAGAATCTGATACCGTTTATCCGGAAAGGCGCGTTCAAATACCGCCGCGTACTTTTCTATATCCGAAAGGGTAATCTCCACCCGATCCACACATTTTTCACGCAGACTCTGAGCGCTGATCTCTTCCAGCAGGACGCCTCTGTTTAAGAATCCATAGACATCCGCCGTCTGTTCCAGCTCAGATAAAATATGGCTGGAAATCAGGATCGTAATATTTTTCTCCCTGTTCAGCTGGTGAAGGATATTGCGAAATTCTATGATGCCGCTTGGATCAAGGCCATTGATTGGTTCATCCAACACCAATACCTGGGGCGCCCCAAGCATAGCGATCGCCAGGCCAAGACGCTGCTTCTGTCCCATAGAGAGATGGGCGCATTTATTCCGCCGCTTCCCAGATAATCCGGTCAACTCCAGCGCCTCGCCCACTCTGGCGCGCTCCGGGATTCCTTTTTGGATGGCGTAATAGGTCAGCGTCTGCTCCACCGTCATATTGGGAAAGAAGCCCGGCTGTTCAATCATAAATCCCATGTTCTCGCGACATTCGTCCAGAGCCTTCGGTTCAAACTCTCCCAGCAGTCGAATCTCTCCTTCAGTGGGAAAACTCTGTCCCGCCAGTAATTTCAACAGTGTGCTCTTCCCTGCCCCATTGTCCCCTACCAGCCCATAGATACATCCTTTTCTCACATGCAGATCCACATGCTCCAATGCCGTAAAGGTTCCGTATCGCTTAGTCAGTTGTTTTGTCTCAATGACAGATGCCATCTTGTCTTCCTCCAATCCCGCGTCCGCACAATCAAAGGCAGATGCGAAAAATACGTCTGTCAATAAGCAAGTATCTTTCCTATTGACAAACGTATTTTATCCTTTCTCCTTTTAAGAAGTCATAAAGAACTTTTAAAGAACCCATAAAGTTCCAAGAATATTTTTAAGCTTTCACTGGAGCTTAAATCCAATCCCATATACGGTCTGGATATATTCATTCTCCGGATCTACCGCTTTCAGTTTCCTGCGCAGATTACTGACATGGACGTTGACCGTATTATTTTCCCCGTAATATCCGCCGTGCCATACCAGTTCATAGAGATTTTCCCGGGAATATACCTTATCTGGATTCTGCATCAGCAGGAACAGGATATCATATTCATGAGCCGTCAGTGACAGTTCTTCTCCGCCTGCCACAGCCCGGCGGGCCTCTGGAAACAGGATCAGATTCTTATGGGACAGACTTCTCGGAATCTGGGGATTCTTTCCAGCCCTCCGCAGGGCCGCCTGCACTCTGGCAAGAACCTCCTCCGGCTCGAAAGGCTTTGTGATATAATCGTCAGCCCCGATCTTTAGCAGCGTCACTTTGTCTGACAGACTGTTCTTCGCTGACAGCACCAGGACGGGAACGTCATACTGAAACTGCTCCCTTATTTTGTCCAGTAGTTCTTCCCCGGACATGCCGGGCAGCATAAGATCCAGCAGGATGAGGTCCGGCACGCTTTTCTCCAGCAAAAGTTCTGCTTCTGTGCCGGAAAATGCCTGACAGGTCCTGTAGCCCGCCTCCTGTAATATCTTCACCAGCAGGCCGCTGATGTCTGGCTCGTCTTCGATGATCATAATATAAGACTGCATGTTGGTGTCCTTTCTGTGTGGGCTGAATTTGATCAATGATGGTTGTCAGAGACATCCCCATTTTCTGATAAATGCTACAGATGTCTTCTGATTTTTTCAATCAATCCCTGATCTGCCGGAAGCCAATCCACATCATCTAAGGTTTCTGCTGTAAGCCATCTTGCGGCTTCATGTTCTTTCAAGATCAGATCGCCGGATTTGACGGTACAGAAAAAACAATCCATGGAGAGATGAAAGTCTGGATAGTCGTATTCTACAGTATCCAGAAGATTTCCCACTTCAATTTCCGTATCTAGTTCTTCCAGAATTTCTCGCCTTAATGCTTCTTTGGAACTTTCACCTGGCTCTACTTTTCCTCCGGGGAACTCCCATCCGTCTTTGAATTCTCCATAACCACGTTGCGTGGCGAAAACTTGATTCTTATGTACGATAATCGCAGCGACAACTTTTATAGTTTTCATAAATTTACTTCCTCCATTAGTTATTTACAATGTATTCATAAATATCCTCTCGAACGGACGTCTCTAATTCCCAGACAATTTCTACCGCTGTTTTATCTGTATTTGCCATTACAAACTCTTTTGCCTCTCCTGTAGCATACATTTTCCCAAGATAATAGAATTCTTTCGATATCTTATCATCCTTGTTTTTACGGACAAACAATTCCACATCAATTCCACGTTCCTTAGCATGAAGAAAATTCTGTACATCTTCAGAAGCAATGGTCCGACTTTGTTTTGATATGGCAATCAGGCGACTAGGACTTTCAAAATGATCCTCGTATTTAATTGTATCCTGGATGTTCTCTGCCTTGTCATAATTAATAAATACCGGAAATGTTTTTGTCTTCCTATCATATTTGTATCCGCCAATGTTTAATGGCACTTCGTTATGTTCCCAATTTAAAAGGCGGCAAATATCCTCATATGTATATTTTTGATACAATACGAAATTAGTATCTTGATACCGATAACTATAGTTTACCTTATACCTTGAAATGCCAAATTCGATTAGCTCTTTTAAAATTGCTGTAAACTGTGGATTTTGAAGCATTTTCCCAAATCCATCAGCAATTTCATAATCCCCATCTGTTCCTTTTTTTAAGAATATACAATTTGCATAGGTTTTCTTCCCGGAACCAGAAGGAAATTCGTTGGTCATTACATTTACCACATTTTTGATAGATTTCTCCTGTAAGCCAATTCCATAATTTTCTAATAGATCCTTTTTCCATAACCCAAAAAAGCTCGATCTATAACGAAGAATTCGTTCCAGTAATGCAAGTTCATGGATTCGTTTTCCACTTGCCAGCTTTTTCGATATAAACTCAATGACCTGTTCTTCTTCTTTTGAAAGTCTGATAGTATATTCTTTCTCATACTTTACAAGAAATTTGTAATACGAACCAAGACTTCCGTTATCAAAAATCCGCAGGACGTCCATCTCTCCATATTTATCAAAATCTTTCAAGGCAGGTATTCGTCCCAACTTATTTTTTAAATTCTTATAATTCTCTTTAATTAATTTAATGTCGCTAAAGTTTGCTGTATCGATCGCAGAAAAAATACGTTTTCTTGAAATCTCATCAAAATGGATGGTGGAAGAACCTGGTATAATTCGTTCTCCTTCCAACACATAACGCCTAATGTTATCCTTGTTATAACTTCGGTCTCCTGACAGCGCAATGGGAATCATAAAATTATTTTTGTAGTTCCCGATAAAATCAAGAATCACTACATATTCTTTTGTATCTGCTTTACGCAATCCTCTCCCCAACTGCTGCACGAATACAATTGGTGATTCTGTCGGTCTTAGCATAATCACCTGATTGATTTCCGGAATATCTACCCCTTCATTAAAGATATCCACTGTAAAAATATAATCTAATTTCCGCTCCCCTTCATCCAAGACAAGTCGTTCTATTGCCTGTTCCCGTTGGTTTTGACCGTCCTCTCCTGTAAGTGATAGAGTTTTATAACCTCTTTCGTTAAATTTCTCACTTAACGCAACTGCTTCTTTTTTGGAGCTACAGAAAACTAAACCCTTGGGGCTTTTTCCGCAATATCCATAATATTTAATCTGACTGATTACATAATTTACCCGTTCATCTGAGGTCAGCCGATTAAAGTCTTTCAATCCTGTTTCTTCATCAACAGGCTCTCCATCAAACTCTAAATCCGTAATTCCAAAATAGTGAAATGGACACAATAAATCTTCCTCCAACGCCTGTTGAAGTCGAATCTCGTAAGCAATATTATGGTCGAAAGCGGCATATACATCAAAATCATCTGTACGCTCTGGAGAGGCCGTCATTCCCAACCAAAACCGCGGCGTAAAATACTTCATAATATTCTGATAACTTGAAGCGCCTGTGCGATGCGCTTCATCTATAATAATCGTATGAAACTCATCTGGACGAAAAGAGTGAAGGATTTCTGACTTCGCCATCATCTGCATTGTCGAAAATAAGTAATCCACCTGAAAATCTTTCGAGTTTCCCGAAAGTAATCCAAACGTTCTAGTATCTCCAAATACCTTTTTATAACTTTTTATCGCTTGCTTTGCAATCTGTTCTCTATGCACCAAAAACAACACTTTTTTCACTCTATTTTCCCGCAAGGCAAATGCAGAAGCATAAGTCTTTCCTGTTCCAGTGGCCGAGATTAAAAGTGCCTTTGATTCTCCTGCCTCTTGAATCTTACGTAAATTAGAAATAAACCCTAACTGCATAGAATTAGGTTCCAAGCGATATTGCTCGATTGAAGGAATCTGTGCACTTTTTGCAATTTTATGTTGTTTTTGAATCACACTATAATTTAGCGAATATTCTTCGATAAAATCCTGATAATCTTCCGCATATTTAGAATCCCATAATCCAGAGAATTCTGCCATGAGTTCTTCTGCATATTCTCCTTGATCTGTAGAAACGACTTTTGTGTTCCACTCTCGATTCCTTGTCAATGCATTTAATGTAAGATTAGAGCTCCCCACAATAATGCGATAAACTTCTTCATTTTTGAATATATAACCTTTCGTATGAAAATCTTCCTGGGCCGGTCCTGTCCGAAACATTTTCAAGGTAATATTACTTAACTCTGCCAGTTTTCTTAAGGCCATTGGCTGTGTAAAATTCTGATAATCTGTTGTAAGAATTTTCCCTGGGATATGCCTTCTTTCTAATTCCTTTAAGGTCTGAAGAAGAGGCGTCACTCCTCCCATAGTAATAAATGCGACACTGATAGAGAATTCTTTGCACGCTAACAGCTCATTCTCCAAAGATGAGAGCACTTTACGCCCTTCTCTGTAATTGTTAGAAATAAACTGCGGTCTGTAAGCTAAATTTGATGGATTCCGGCCATCAATAAACGCTGTTGTCAAACCAGAAGTAAGTCTGGAAATTTGAATATTTTCCATAATAAACCTTCTCCTTTACAATTAATACTCTAAATTAGTAATGGGATTATATCCTATGCCTCTTTAAAGACGATCCCTAAACTTCGAGGATTGTTACTCCGAAATCATGAATCGTAAAATGTCTTCATATGTCACCAATGCAACGTTCCCGCTCCTGCTTGCCGCCTCAATACAACCTTTCGTGAATCCGCTCTTTGCAAATAGGTACAACTGTGTATTTTCGTAATGAAACAGCTGACTCCTTTTCACCAATGTTTCCAAAGCTCCTACATCTACTTTCTCATTTGTCCATTTGCACTCGCCAAACAAAGCCGTGTTCTTGTCCTGTTCTCCCATAATATCAATCTCTGCTTGTTTCTTTTCCGTCGGATCAGTTCCCCACCAACGGCCAAGCCCTGTAAATTCAACCGAAGATTTACCCTTTAATAACAATTTCCAAAGATACTGTCTGCAGATCTCCTCAAATACTTTTCCCATATAATCAGACAGACATGGTTCAATTCGATTATATACCAGGTCAGCCGCTCCCCTTGCAATAACCGAACTATTTGCCGGTACAAAACGATACCAAAACCGAAACATATTATCATCAATCGCATAAATAGACTTTCTGGAAGCCTTTTCCCCATAAGGCGTCTCTTTTTGGACAAGTCCAAGTGCAATCAGATTTTTCAGATAAGTGGCACAGACACTGGTATCTTCTCCGACTTTTGTTGATATTTCCGCCATACGGGAAGCACCGTTTGCAATCGCCGTAATAATCGCATTGTATAGTGCCGGTTCACGCACTTCCTGCTTCAACAGATTCTCTGGTTCTTCAAATAATGACGAGGTAGGGTTTAGAAACGTATTTTTTATGTTATCCGAAATACTGAGCTTATCGTTCATTTGTAATAAGTACTGCGGTGTACCGCCTGCAATTCCATAAATCAGCGCTTTCTCTTCATCAGAGAAATTTTTAAAATAGCGGCAGGTATCTGCAAAATCGAAAGGTAATATTTTCATCTGCGCGGTCCGTCTGCCATATAACGGGGCCTTATATGCCAATACATGGTCTTCCATATAAGACATAGAAGATCCGCAAAGTATCAGCATCAATTTAGATGTATCTTTATATTTATCTATCAAAAGCTGCAGCGTAGACGCAAGGCTCTTGGACGTTCTGGCAACATAAGGATACTCGTCGATTACAAGAATCAGACGTTTTTTTTCAGCTAATTGAAACACATATTCCAGCGCCGCCTGAAATGACAAAAATACCGTATCTGCTTGAATTCCCAAGCCACACTCCACAATATTTTTACTGAAGTTTTCCAAATTCTGCTTTGCGTTGCTTTCAATCCCCATAAAATAGATTGCTGTTTTATCACTGATAAACTGATTGATAAGCGCTGTTTTCCCTACACGACGACGGCCATAAATCACAGCAAACTCGAATTTATCTGACATATATAATTTATTCAACGCGGACATTTCTCGCTCTCTGCCAATAAACATCTTTCAGCCTCCAATAGATAGTTTCATATTAACTATAATATATCACCGCGTCGCATTTTAGTCAATTACGATTTACCAAATCTAAAATAACGAAATTCCCTGTGCAATCCAATCAAAATCACACAGGGAATTCATAACAGAGCCTTTCTCTATCCCTCTACCTTCTCCTCCCATTCTTATCAAATGTCCGCCTCAGCGCCATCTCCGTTGGAATGATCGATCCCACCAAAGGTACCATCTGCACTCCACAGATGATCCCTCCTACCGTTCCTACCACGTCGTCATTTTCCCCTAGCACAAACAGCATTGGGATAACCGAGAACGGCAGTAAGATCAGCCCTGAGATCCGCCAGATCCTTCCGCAGTATTTATGCGCAAATTCCCAGGTATCCTGATTTTTCATGGACATTTTGGTTCGATAGCCAAATACCATATTAATATCACCTGGTATGCTTTTCAAAAAGCATTGGCCGAAACCGATCATCGTGGCCGGAATCAAAAGATCCATGATCAGCATAAAAATCCAAAATCCCATCCCCGTCAATCTTTCCGCCTCCCATCCATATATCGGCCCGCACTTCTATACCGACACCTATCTCTCACCTATCTCTGCTCTGCCAGATCCTTCAATGTCTGTCCTGTGATCCGGTATGTGGTCCATTCATCCATAGGCTCTGCCCCAAGAGAGCGGTAGAAATCAATGCTGGATTTATTCCAGTCCAGACACCACCACTCCAGACGCCCGCAGCCTCTCTCCACAGCGATGGCCGCAAGCTTTTTCAAAATCGCCTTGCCATAACCCTTGCCCCGGAATTGAGGCAGAACGTATAAATCTTCCAGATAGAGTCCCGCTCTTCCAAGGAATGTAGAAAAGTTGTGGAAGAATAGAGCAAACCCTATCTCCTGGCCATCCTCCATGCCAAAGATCACTTCCGCCTTCTGCTTATCGAAAATCCACTCTTCTAACAATTCCTCTGTAGCCACTACTTCCTGTTCCATTTTCTCGTATTTCGCCAGTTCTTTGATAAATTTCAGAATCAGCCCTGTGTCTTTTCGCTCAGCATAGCGGATTGTAAACTCCTGCTCCATTTTTATTCCTCCATTCTATCTCCTGTTTCATCAAATACACTTCTACCGCCTTTGAATATGGATAGCCCTGGGTCTTATGAAATTCCAGGTAAGACTTGTCCCTCTCATAAATTTCTCCGATCGTTCTGCCTTCATATTTTCCCTTTGGAAAGCAGATCTGCCCCAGTTCAGCAATCGTCTTCTGCCAGTAGATTTCTTCATACAGACGTTCTTCCCCTTCCAGACATTCCGCATTCAGCCTCTGGAACCACTGGGCGAATTCTGCCCTTGTCATCTTCCACGTCTGCTCCCTGGTAATTCCATTTTCATCCATATCCTGGACTTCGATCACCAGAACTTCGTTTCCTGCCGCGGTGTCCTTTTTGGCGTAATTTATCAGATAAAGCGTTGCCCCGAAATCATTTCTGGCCCGCCACAATGCCAGGAACTTTCTCTTATTCTTATCCCAATACCGATTGGGATGGCTGGTATGGGGCGTTACTTTTTGCTTCTCTTCACACAGCAGATATTCAAAAATAATATAGCCGTACTGCGGATGCTTCTGAAGCCGCTCAAAATTGATGGCCGCAGTCGGCATATCTCCCAGCATCTCCTTGGAAAATTCAAAACCACACTCATCATAATGTCCCAGCTTTTTACTGTCCTTTGCCATCTCTTTTTCCCTTCCTCTAGTCCTTTAACTCGCACCGCATCTCATACCACTGTTCGCCGCCCCAGCTTGATTCCGATATCCCGCAATTCTGGAACCCCATTTTTTCGTACATTTTCACCTTTTCTTCCAAACAGGTCAGGATCAAAGTCTTTCTTCCTTTTTTCGCCTCCCGCTGCTGATACTGGAACATCAATTCAGATGCCAGCCCCTGACGGCGGTACTGCGGCAGCACGTCCAAGCCAAGAAGCATGATATTTTCTCCTGCCGGATCATAGAGTTTTGCGTCCTGGAAAAATGCGTCTCTCAGCCGCTCCTCGTTGGTTGCCAGGCCGTTTAAAAATCCGGCGATCCTTCCGTTTTCCTTGTCCACTGCCACCAGGAATAACTCCGGCGCTGTGTTTACACGCTCCTTCATCATCGCCGCAGAACAAGCTTCATTGGGCGGAAAACAGATCCTCTCGATCTCCGCCGCCTGATCCGCCTCATGGGGAAGAATATTTCGGAATTCGCAGCGCTCTTTAAGTTCTTTATTCAACATCTGGCCTTCCTTTTTCTCGTTATACATGACAGTGCCTCCAGTTTTTCTCTTTTCTTTATAGACTTATTTTACACTTCTTTCCAGCAGTTGCAAATTAAAAAATCCAAAAACAGTATTTACAAGAATCCTTTTCTGTTATATAATCTGCCCTTGGATTTTGTGTTCAGAAGGGATTCTATTTATGAAAACAGTTCAACATGATATGACGGCAGGAAGCCCGATGAAGATTATCCTTAGCTTCACTCTGCCGATCTTTATAGGAAATGTATTTCAACAGTTTTACAATATGGCGGATGCGGTGATCGTAGGGAAATTTGTAGGGACAAAAGCCCTTGCGGCGGTTGGAAGTACGGGAACCATCATGTTCTTGATCTATGGATTTGTCGTGGGGATGACGGCAGGATTTACCGTGTTGACCGCACAAAAATTCGGCGCCGGCGATATGCCTGCCATGCGAAGGACTGTTGCCGGCGCCTCCATTCTGTCTCTGATCGTGGGACTGATCCTGACCGCGGCGTTCATGCTCCTGATGAAGCCTTGGCTTCATCTGATGAATACGCCTTCCGATATTTTTGCGGATGCTTATGCCTATATTATGATCATCAGCGGCGGTATTCTTGCTCAAATGCTGTATAACCTGCTGGCCAGCATCCTGCGCGCACTGGGCAACAGTAAAGTACCCTTGTATTTTCTGATCCTGTCAGCCCTGCTCAACATCGTGCTGGATCTGGTCTTCATCATCGCGTTTCATATGGGCGCCGCCGGGGCTGCCGTTGCTACCGTTATCTCCCAGGGAGTATCTGGCGCGCTCTGTTTTGTTTACATTGTAAAAAAGATTCCGGCATTAAAAATGTCAAAAGAAGACTGGCATCCATCGGGGTTCCTCCTAAAAATGCAGATCAAAATCGGCATTCCAATGGCACTGCAGTATTCCATCACCGCCATCGGGACCATGATGGTACAGACTTCCCTGAATATCCTGGGTTCTACCCTTGTAGCCGCGTTTACAGCCGCAGGCAAGATCGAACAGATCGTGACACAGGCATACCTGGCCTTGGGAACAACCATCGCCACATTTGCGGCCCAGAACATGGGCGCCGGCAATATCCGCCGCATCCGGCAGGGATTTAAAGCCTCTACCCTGATCGGGATCATTTACTCTTTTCTTGCGGCCGCCCTTGTTATGACAGTCGGAAAATATATGACCTACCTGTTTGTATCTGAAAATGTGGAACAGATCATGAATTCCGTAGATATCTATCTGAAATGTGTAGGCATGTTCTTTATTCCTCTGGTGATCGTAAATGTCTACCGTAACGGCATCCAGGGACTGGGCTATGGCCTGCTTCCTATGATGGCCGGCGCAGCGGAACTGGTGGGACGAGGCGCCGCCGCGGTGATCGCCGCCGGACAAAAGAGCTATCTGGGCGTATGCCTGGCAAGTCCCGCCGCATGGGTATTGGCAGCAGTGCTTTTGATCGTCATGTATTATTATGTGATAAAAGTGGATCTGAGGAAGATATTTCCGGAAGACATTTCTTTGATGTCTCCCGCAAAATAGTATGAGTTGCGTCAGCCGCCATTTTATTATATGATAAAGCCATAAAACATTTGCGGGAGTTGTTATAAATATGAGCACATTGATCGGCCGGAAGATCCGGCAGCTGCGTCTTTTAAAAAATCTCAAATTGAAAGATCTAAGCAATCGTACAGGACTGTCCATTTCTTATCTCTCTAAGTTGGAACGGGAGAATTATACCGCTTCACCCAGCGCAATGAAGCAAATTGCCGAGGCCCTGGAAGTTACATTAGATTTTTTCTACGAAGGCCCATCCATCGTTCACAGCTATGAGCGTACAGTAGAATATTTGGAAAATGAGCGGATCAGTATTGAAAAGCTTACTTCCAGCGCAAAAGACTGCTGTATGGCCGCAACTATCTGTAATGTCTTTCCCGGAAACGCCCAACTGCCTTTGTCTCCCCACTCCCACGAGGGAGAAGAAATCGCTTATGTTCTGGAAGGCATTTTGACCGTTCAATTAAATGGTATTGAACATGTCTTATACCCCGGAGACTGCCTGCGTTTTCCTTCAGAGCATTCGCACTTATGGATCAACAACACTAATCAGATAGTTCGTTTTTTAAGCATCTCCACTTCCCCGCAGAAATGGGACTCCTATCAAGACAACACTGTTAAACTGCTTGAAGACGAACCATCATAAAAAAATAATCCCGCCGTCCGGTCGTCATAAACGTTGTCCGGACGGCGGGATTATTTTTTATGATTCTATTTCTTCGGCTTTGCTAAGTTCCAATGCCTTCTTTCCTTCCTCTGTATGATCCAGATATTCGTCGACACTTCCGTTTACAATTCTTATAGATCCAAAACATGCCGCAATCGTAATTAAAAGAATCAGAAGACCCGCCCCTACCGCAAGACTTTGAAGCGCGCTTGTTCCCACCTGCTTCAGCACAAATAGACAAACCAGCGTAAGTCCGCCTGTCAGACAGCCCCAGAATAATTTCAATGGAATCGGCGCTTCATCTGCTCTGCTGTTTTTCGTCGTCAGCGAAGACACCACTCCGGTAAGAGCGTCCGTCATGGTGATGAATCCAATCAACACTGCTGCCAATGTAAGAATGACCGTAATACTGCCAAAAGGCATTTCATCCAAAAGCGCGAAATTCGCGACTGGAACCCCCAGCTCCGCTATCGCCGCCTGAATCTTCCCGCCATTCCCTAGGTCCTGCCAGATTGCGTTGCCGCCCCACAGGGCAAACCAGGTCAGAATAAATGCTGACGGAACTATCCAATTTATGATGATAAACTGACGAATCGTACGGCCTCTTGCGATCTTTGCATAGAACATTCCGGCAATCGGCGAAAATGCCAGCGTCCAGATAAAGTAATATGCCGTATTGTAATTGGAGAATCCTTCATTGGTTCCTAAGAAATCCCCGTTAAACATAGCGCTCGGAAAGATTCGGATAGTCTCACCAATACTGCCTACAATCAGTTCCAGAAGATTGACTGTCGGTCCTGCCAGCAGCAAGAACAAAATCAAAATGATGTACAAATATGTATTAATATTACTAATGATAGCCATCCCTTTTTTCACTCCTCTTGCGGAAGAAAATGTGAAAATGATGGTAACCACTACAACAATGATCACATACAGAGTATTTGTAATATCAATTCCTGTCACATAGGACAGTCCCGTTGAAAACTGCATCGTCCCCAAACCAAAACAGGTAACAGTCCCGCAGATCAGAGTAATGCTGGCAATCACATCGATCAGAGTTCCCTGCCACCCAAATATCTTATTTTTCAGAATTGGATATAGCGCTGTGCTCGGACGGAATGGAAGTCCTTTGTTCATAGAGAGATATACAACGATGATCCCCCAGAAAATCTGCAGCGCATAGTAGAGCACCGACCAATGCAGTGTGGACTGAGCGACCGCGGCCAGCGCCGCATGGTTTGATTCCGCTTCCAGTTCCAGATATGCCGGCGGGTTAAAAAAATACCCCAAAGGTTCGGCAACTGCGTAAAACATCATCGCAATCCCGATACTGGAACAAATTGCCATCGCGATCCAGGTAAATATTCCGTACTCAGGCTTTGCATCTGGTCCGCCGATGATCTTGCGGCCAAAGTCAGGATGGGTGATCATATAGATCAAAAGAATTCCTGTGACGACCGCGATGAGAAGGATCAGCCAGTTGCAGTTTAACAGAACCGTATCCAACACAGCGGTACAAAATACACAGAACGCATCCCGGAACAAGATGCCAAACGCAAATAAAATACCAAGCACAATTGCAACGGGAATAAATACCTTTTTGTTCAACTGGACTTTCGTCTTTTTTTCCATAAGCAAATCCCTTTTTAACCTTTCTTTATTCGTTGATATCTCACTGAATGTCATCGCCTAAAACAACTGTCCTGACCCCTGACCCTGTAAACAAGGCGGCGATTTCCCGCAGTCGTTCATCGGAAGGCGGTTCGAATGTTTCCTGTTCCGTTCCCAGACTTCTGTATTTTGCCACTCCCAGTTCATGATAGGGGAGCAGCGTAGCAAAAATAAATTTTCTGTCAGACAGATAGTTTCTGGTTTCTTCAATGATTTCCGTTGTGTCATTGACCCCGTGTATCAGCGGCATCCGAATCCATACCTTTTTTCTGAGTTCCGGAACCGCCGCCAGCGCATCCAGATTCTCCAGGATACGCCGGTTGGAAACCCCGGTATACTCTTTATGGACCGAATCGTCAATTCCTTTTACATCAAAAAGGATATAATCCACCTGCGCCGCAAAGCTCAGCAGCCGCTCTCTGTCACAATATCCGCAGGTATCCAAAGCCACATTAATCTCGTGCTCCTTCGCCATGCGGATTAATTCTCTTGTAAATTCTGGGTGTGTTGTACATTCTCCCCCGCTGATGGTAAGACCTCCGCCCGTCTCTTCATAATATTTTTTCTCTTTTAATACTTCATCCATCACCTCATCCGTTGTCATTTCTTTGGCTGCCAGATGAAGCGCTTCCGCATAGCAGACATCCGCGCAGTGAAAACAGCTGATACATCGGCTCTGATCGATGCGAAGCCCATCTTCTCCAAGAGAAAGCGCCTGGGCCGGACATTCATGGACACAGTTTGCATCGCCGATACATTTCTGCGCACTGTACATCAACTGATTTTTATATCCGATCAATTCCGGATTATGGCACCATCGGCATCTCAGCGGACAGCCTTTCAGAAAAACCGAGGTCCGTATTCCTGGTCCGTCTGCCGTACTAAATTTCTGAATTCCTCCTACAAGTGCTCTGATCGCCATATGTCTCTCCTTAATCCTATGACAAATGAGCTGTCCGCGATATAATCACATCCTGTACTTCCCGGTCCAGTTCTGTAAAATACGCTAAGTATCCGGCCACACGCACGACCAAATCTCTATAATCTTCTGGATTTTCCTGCGCCTTTCTTAAAGTCTCGTCATCCACGACGTTGATTTGGAGATGGTATCCGCCCTGCTTACAGAAAGCTTTTACCACGCCTTCCATAATTTTAATTCCATCCTCTCCCGCAACCCCATGCGGATCAAAGCGCGTATTATAAAGGCACCCTCCATGGAAATGTTCATTTGGCAAATGAGCGACAGAATTAGCCGCGGCGGTCGGGCCGCTGGTATCCCGTCCCATGCTCGGCGAAGCATTATCGCTTAATGGCGCAAACGCTTTTCTTCCGTCCGGGGTGGCGCCTACACACCGGCCAAGAGGCACATTGTGAGTCTGTGACTGATTACCCAGCGCAAATCTGCCGTTATTGTGCCGTCCATCCGGTTTCAGACTCCCCCTCTTCCAGAAACCCTCCAGAAATTGGTTGATATAAGTATCTGCCTCAGAATTGTCATTGCCGAATTTAGGCGGACGATTGATCAGGTACTGTCTCATTCTTTCACCTTCCACGCCGTCAAAATTACTGTCACACAAAGCAATCAGTTCGTCCATGGTTACTTTTTTATCCACAAATACCGCATATTTAATCGCCATCATACTATCAGCCAATGTGGATGGAGCTGTAATGAACACATTGGTAAATGGCTTATAACAGCCTCCCTCCTGCAGAGACTCGCCGTTTTCAATACAGCCTCCGATCAAACTGGATTGATAAATTGTAGGCAGGTATGTTGCCTGTATCGAATTAGTGATACGGTATGCCCTCATATGTAAATCCCAAAAATAGTCGCACTGCTTTTCAAACGCCTCCATGACATCTTCAATGCAGTTCCAGGTGGATGGCTCTCCTGTCTTTAATCCAAGCTGTTTGCCCGTTAAAGGATCCTTCCCATTATGAAGCGTCACTTCCAAAATCTTTGGGAAATTGATGTTGCCGCCTGTCGCGCTGCCGTCTGCAATCCCCGTTCCCGGTTTCGGTTCTACGCATCCCGTGATGACCCAATCCCTGGCCTCTTCTACCGTAGCCCCCTGCTCGATCACCATTTTCTGGGCGGTCACATCATTGTAAAACGCAGGATTCCCCATCCCCTGCTGATTCATCCAGATTGCTTTATGCCAGATTGCTTCCGGCGTACCTGGTGTGACGCGAAGGGCCACCGGCTGGGCAATCCGCAGATCGTTTGCAACATCCAGAATGATATCCGTCAGCTCATTGCACGCATCATTCCCTTCCGAATCCACACCGCCGATAGACAAAATCTGCCATGTAGGATATCCCGCATCTGCCTGACTGTAATACTCATCGTTCATATAGAACACTGTTGTTGATTTGATAAACAAACAGCTGATTAGTTCAATAGCCCTATCTCTGTCAATTCGCCCAGCTTCCAAATCATTCCTATAGTACTCGATATAATTCTGATCCATACGTCCCAGCGATGTAGAGTAAGAGGATGCCTCAATGTTGCATATGACCTGTGTCATCCATTGGAACTGAATCGCTTCGTAAAATGTCTCCGGCGGAAATTCCGGCACCTTTCGGCAGATCCGCGCCAGTTCCAGCAGCTCATCCTTACGGGTTTCATCCGCACATTCATTCGCCTGTCTCTCCGCTTCATCCGCACAGCGACGCGAGTAACGAATCACCGCTTTCAAGACGATCATCACTGCCTTCCAGAACTGCACCTTTCTCTGTTTATCCAGAGTCATTCCTTCCTCGACCGCCTTATCGATATTTGTCTGACACCGGTTGATCATCCCGCCAAATCCTTCATGAAACAGCTTAAGATAATTGGGTGTAACAGCAGAAGAACACAAGCCTTTTCCGCCAGATTTGAACACTCCGGCCGCTTCACATTCTTTGTAATATTCCGGGAACGCTTCCATCGCAAGATCTTCCGTAGATTTTCCATCCCAGTATTCAAAGCACGCCAGTACTTTCTCTACATCCTCCTGACTGATGTCCATAGGGTCACTTTTTCTCTTGCTCATATTAGGGAGTTCTTCTCTCAGCCATGTCTTCGTTGAATTGTACTCTGGGAAAATCGCGGCTGAACGGAGTTTCTCCGACAGTGATCCAGCAAGCAGATCCCCATCTCTGATCACCACCTTCTTATGATCCAATACATACTCCAGCACGTGTGCTCTGTGAAGGTAAATCGGCTCTCCAGCGTATTTCTTATATGCCTCTGTGGCCAAAAGCACACGCTCTGCGCTAAGCCCAGGCTTTACATCCAGCAGTTCTTTCTTCAGCCTCGCAATCCGTTCATTCATCATAACGCCTATCCTCCTTTTCTAATCCAAGCATATCCGTATTGAATTGTCTCGCACTTTGCGTCTGAACGCCAAATTGTTCTTTACTACATTTTCTATGTTAATATCTTATCACATTATGAAAATATTTCAATATTTTTTCATAATATATTCTAATGTTTGCAGAAGATTTTCTAATATTAAATTCATATACTCTCTATTTTTCACTATTTTGTATATCTATTTCGTTTTTTCTAATCTTTTCAATCATATTTTTTATGAAAATTTTTATATACATTTTCATTTTCTTCAAACTCTTGCCGATTTATGCAAAACGAAGCAACGTAGCATCTCCTTATAGGAAATTTATAAAAAGAACCATCTTTTCTAATCTGTTACCGATTTTAGCCGCCGAAATTATTTGATTATTTTATATAAACATAATAAAATACAACTATCTTTATTCCGAGGAAGGGGATGATCCATTGAATACCGTATTTCAGAGAACAGAAATCACAGAACCAGCTTTATTCAGCCCATCTGATACAACCAAAAGAATCGACGATTTTCCAGAAATATGTGTTTCCACATTTTCGGAAAATATCATTCAAAAATTTTCTTCTATGAGCAATACTGAAAAGATTGCAGAACTCTATACCGCCAACGGCAGTCTGCCCGTATACAAAACACGATACAAAGATACCGATATCGCTTTTTACATGTCCAGAGTGGGCGCCCCGGCATGTGTTGCGGGCTTTGAAGAAATCATTGCTATGGGCGCAGAAAAGTTTGTGCTGTTCGGCTCCTGCGGTGTCTTGGACGATGAAAAGGTAAAAGACCGCTTCATTATCCCGGTTTCCGCCGTTCGTGATGAAGGTACCAGCTATCACTATACAGCGCCATCGCCGGAGATCGAAGCAGATCTACATTCTATCCAAATTTTAGAAAAAGTCCTAAAAACCTGCGGATACCCTTACATAAAAGGCAAGACATGGACCTCTGATGCCATTTACAGGGAAACACTCCCACTGATCCAGGAGCGCAGGCAGGAGGGCTGTCTTGCAGTAGAAATGGAGTGTGCGGCTATGCTGGCAGCCGCAAAATACCGCCATATTCCATTTATCCAATTCCTATATGGGGCGGATAACCTTAGTTCTGACACATGGGAGATCCGGGATCTGGCTCTGTATGGACTTACTAATGCGGAAAAATATATGGTTCTTGCTTTTGAGTGCGGTCTTGCTTTGTAATTGCTTTTAAGTCGATGATGTAAAAATCCCGGAAATGCTGGGGTTATGGCATTTCCGGGGTTCTGTCTGTTGCTTGCACACAAAATCTTATTGCTATACTTCTTTGTATGGGACTTATGGTTCTATCCGGTTTTATATGTCTTTCACTGTCCCAAGCCACAGACTGTACTGAACGCTGTTATCAATTTGTTATCATGTTTGTGTTGTCACTCAAAAATTCTTGTAATATCCTGATATCGGTGATCACACGATAATTTCTAAATACTCATTACCTGCTTTGTAGATGATCACGTAATCTTCCCATATCGGATATTTATAACTTATTCGGAAGTTGAAGTGTTTAGAAAGATTGGAACCATTCTCTAAAATATCTGGAGATTCTCAAATTTTACTTCGAAAAATTTCATTTATGTTTTTTACAGCATATTCTTCATTATCTTCAACAATACAATTTCAGATACTCTTCAAATCCTTTACAACAATCGGATTAATCCGCATTTTTAACATCTTATTCCCCCACAAGTACTTTCAATTCATCCAAATCCAGCCAGCCTTCGCCATCTTTTACTGCTTCTTCAGCTTCTCGCAGCTTTATCAGAAGTTTTTTCTCTGCACAATCACGCTCGTAATCTTCAATATCCATAACCACAAAACGTCCTCTGCCGTTCTCAGTCAGATACCCTAGTTCTCCTTTGTGACAATTTTTCAAGACTTCATTATAATTTCTCAAATCAGATACTGGTAAAATATTTGCCATATTCTTTCAGCTCCTTCCTTGATTTTATATTATTTCAGCTACCTTTATTATGCACAGAAAGCTGTAAAATTCAATGTAGATTTTTACAGCTTTCTGGAAGGAATTTTCATTATGGATATTTTTATTATTATAGTAGTTTAGCATAGATTAGTCAAATCATTTAGCTACTCGAACTCGTCTAACAGAGGGGGGACTCTAATGATTTTCATAGCGTCTTCGCTATTTTTATTACTGTATTTTCCATATTTTCAAGCATAATTTTGATTGGTATAAAAATTATACTCAAAATGTACTCCTATATCAATCCAATAATTTATTCTAAAATACATAAGTTATCTCTCATTATTGCATTCGTTTCTAAATTCTTTTATCAGCTTCTCAAATTCTGATATAGGCATCCTACTATACATTTTGCTCAAATATTTTTTTGAAATAGCAACACTTTATGTACTGAAAGTTTACATACTTTTATCACAAGCCAACGATGTCTTCTTTGACTTTTTTTATCTTTCGCCTCCTTAAATGACATCCTAAGAAACAGTACTTCATATTTTGAATAAAGTTCAAGTATGTATACTAACGGTATAGTTAGTATTAAATACACAATAGGAATCAAAAAACTAATAAAAGTATTTAATGTATCCAGTTCTTTATATTCATGTATTCCAATCTTTATAGTCTCGTATAGTATCCAAAATCCTCCTACCGCAAGAACCATATCTAACAATTTATGTACTTTCTCATACTCCTCTTTGCGCTCCGCAATTACATTCATAATTACAATTATTGTTGTAATCGGAACAATCACCAATTCAACCCACATGCTGAAAGTAAATGTGCTAATAATAAATTCTAAAACAATCGTCAATTTCAAATTATCTTTTAAAACTTTTCTAATATATTCCTCATCCGCCTCTTTCGAAACAGCATTCATGCAGTATATCAAACCCGAAAAGCTAAACCAAACTATAATATCTTTTATAAAAACATTATCCCAAAACGGTAACTGATAAAATATTAAAGTTATACCCAAAACATAAAGAAAAATAATACCCCAAAGTATCCTTAACTTCTTACCAAAGAATATTTTTACAGCATTCCAAAATGCTTCTCTAATCTGTCTATGTACCATTGTATACGCAAATAAAATAAATGCCCAGATCACAGTTGCCCATTCTCTAGTAGATAAAATTTCCATATATCATTTACTCCCTAATCCCAAGCCTATTCCACTGTTATTTTTCATCAATATCGGCAAATATCCTACATAATTTAGTCATTATAATAATTGCACTCGTTTTAATTTTCTGTTACAGCCATACCCGACTGTTCTACTCAGTGCCTATGTTCTACCGTACAACGAACAGTAGGCGGTTAGCCCTTCAGCAATGGAACTGTACCTCTCCTATTACATACCCCCCCTTACGGAACTCCACTGGAAAAGAAACTAAGCCAATAAGTATTGTAAATTTTATCGCAGCAGTGGGCTTGATAGTGTCAATACTTTTTCGCAAAATCAAAAATCTGCCGTTTGGCAGCCGGTAGTCAGCCGGCTATGATATCAGACAGCAGATCCTCTTCTGATTTGAAGAGATGATCCATATTCATGTAGCGTCTGGCTCCCCAACTGGTTGCTGCTACATGACGCAGTCTGGCACATACGAGCATCAAGGCGCTCTGGCCGTCAGGAAAAGCACCGATCGCTTTTGTACGGCGTTTGATCTCACGGTCGAGGCGCTCAATCGCATTATTGGTCCGGATCCGAGTCCAATGCTGCGTAGGAAAATCCATATAGGTCAATGTCTCTTCAATCCCGTCCTCTACCTTCTTGGCAGCTTTAGCAAGCTTCATGGCACGGA
>CABPCP010000047.1 GCA_902406105.1 uncultured Mordavella sp. | reverse complement strand
CTGCCACGTCCCGGGCAACCTCCCGTCCGATCCGTTCTCCTTCTCTCGCTCCATAAAGCCCTGCCTGCAGAACCCGATAGACATCTGCTCCCTCCGAGGCAGCCTCACTGACCGCCGCCGCTACCGCGCAGGCTCCAGAAAGCGCCAGATAATTGTCGTGGGTCACCATGGTCACTGTCACCGCTTCCTGGATGGCCCGGTCCACATCTCCCACATTAAAAAGCCCGATCGGAGAAATCTTCATGGCCGCCCCATTTGTGGCCTGCCGAGTCACCAATTCCACCCCGCCGGAACGCTCGATCTTCTCGCCTTTATATCTGCGGATCGCAAGGCGTGTAGTAGGGCCGGCGAACCGATCGAAGAACACCGGGTGCTCCGACCAGTCGATCAACGCCTGCTGGATGATCTTCTCACTGACTTCCCCTTCATGTTCCAGAATATGTTTTGCCACAAAATAAGCAGAACTGAAATCATCGGTCAACTGTCCCGGCACATTTCCCGCTCCGAAAGTATCCATAGGCGGTGTCTCAAAATCCGTCACTTGATGCCCAAAATATTCCAAGATCTGTTCTGTTGTCCGTGCCTCTGTTGCCGCTCCCATCGCATCTCCGGCTCCAGCGCCGATCAGTCCGCCAAGGATTCTGTCATACAGATCATACATTGGTTTTTCCCTCCATTAACGCCAATCAGACATCTGATCTACATTGTCCGCATCTACTACCACCATCGGAGTTCCATCGCCTACTTCAGACACATCCTGACCTTCCAGCGCTTTCAGCATAATGATGACTCCTTCTCTTCCCATCAGATAAGGACTCATAGCCACCGTAGCGTCATAAGTACCCTCTTCGATCGCTGCTTTCGCTTCTTCTGTAAAGTCTACGCCCACTACCATCACCTGGTCTTTAACGCCTTTTTCTTCCAGTGCCCGCACTACACCCAGAGCCATATCATCATTTCCACAAGTAATGCCCACCAGATCCGGATTTGCTTCAATCAGGGCAGACGCCGCGTCATAAGCCTTCTGCGCGTCAAAATCACACTGTTCTACAGAAACTACTTCCATACCGGCCGCCTCAAAGGTCTCTTTGGCGCCGTCTCTTCTGGCATCTGACTGAGTTGCCCCTTCATTTCCGGCAATGATGGCCACCTTGCCCTCTCCGCCGGTCTGATCGATGATATACTGCGCTCCCAGTACACCTTGATTATGGAAATCCACTGTGATCTTCGCATCCAGATAGCCGCCTGCTTCCTCCAGCGCTTCTTCATTCACTTCATTTCCAGTGGTAATAACCTTGATATCACTTTGATTCGCCGCCACAATGCCGGAGATCAGACAATCCTCTGTCAGCGGGGATACCGCGATCGCCTCATAGTCCTTCACCAGCATATTATTCATGATATCTAATTGTCCCGCCGTATCTGTGTCTGAATCTGTAGCCTGAATGTCGATCGTCACTCCGAATTCCTCTGCGGCATCTTCATATCCTTCCTGCATAGTCACCCAAAAGGAATTAGAAAGAGTGCTCTCGATCGCCGCCAGTTTCTTTCCGGTATCTTTCTCTGGAAGAGGAGCCAGATCCTCATCAACCTGGGCCAAAGCCTGGCCGAACATAGTATCCTCTGACACTGCTTCTGTCTTAGAACTGCCGCTTTCTTTCTCGTCTTTGCTTTCTTGAGTATCTTCCTGTGAACCTCCACAGCCTGCCGCCATCGCCGCCACCATTGCCGCGCAGAGTAATACGCTCACTAATTTCTTTTTCATGATACATCCTCCTTCTTGTACATCCATCATTATTTTGTCTATTAAAAATTCCTTTTAGCGGAATCTTTAAACTTACGGATCTCGCTTACGCCCGCTCTGCTCCTGGGGCCCGGCTGAGTGCATTTTACCGCCGCGCACGCATTGGCAAAAGCAAGCGCCTCTTCTTTTTCCTGACATTCTGAAAAATAAGCGTATAATAAGCCGCCCAGGAAACAATCCCCGGCGCCTGTTGTATCCACAGGGGTAATGTGAAAAGCCGGAGCTGTGTATTCCTTGTCCGCCAGCCATACCGCCCCCTCACTGCCTGCTGTACAGATTACCCCTTCCGGGACCTGATATCTTTCCTGCACGATCCGCATCGCTCTGCGGTAATCCTTTTCTCCCGTCATCTCATAATATCCATCCCTTCCGCTGACAAAGACCGTGCAAAGTCTCATCATTTCTTCGATATCTGCTGCCGAGGTCCCGCACTGTTCCATAAAAGAAGGAGTACACTGCATATTATAGAGAACCGGTTTCCCCTGTTCCCTGGCCTGCTTTGCCAGAAACAAAGCGGCTCTTGGGGAAAACATATCATTATAGAAAATGTCCATTCTATCCATCAGATTTTCAGGAAGTTCTTCCGGCGTCAATGTGCATACTGCATCCCCTACATTTGCGTAAATACAGTGGCGGCCTTCCGGCGCCGTCAAGATATAAGTATGGAGTGTCGTACCGTTTTCCTTCGTCACCACATAACGCCCATCTACTCCATCTTCTTCCAGGGTCCTTAGAAATTCCCTGCCCATATTGTCATCTCCGATCTTTCCGGTCTGATATGCCGCAAGGCCCAGATGCGCAGCGCAGACTGACACATTGGATGCGCTTCCTCCCGGAAGCATCTGTTCCTGATGGATGAAAGAAAATCCATCGTCTTTTGGAAGTTCATGACTGTTGATCACCATATCCATTGCGATCGCGCCAAGTGATAATAGGTTTTTTCTCAATTTTTATACCTCCCTTTTCTTCCGGTCTTTACTCTCCGAGATCAGTACAGAAAGCAAAAGGATCATGCCTGTTAAAATCTCTTGGTAATGGGAAGAAATAGCCAGCAAAGTCAGCCCGTTCTTTAATACATTCAGAATCAGGCAGGCAATGACCGTTCCGATCAAGGAGCCTTTCCCTCCCTGCATACTCGTTCCTCCCAGGATCGTGGCAGCAATGGCATCCATCTCATATCCTTGCCCAGCCAGCGGTTCCGCAGAGTTGAGCCGAGCCGTTACGACCAGTCCCGCTGCTCCGGCGCAGAGACCGCAGAGCGAAAATATGATCAACTTATACTTTTTCACGTTTACTCCGCTGCGATGAAGCGCAATCTCATTGGAGCCGAGAAACAGACAGTAATTCCCGAATTTGGTCTTATGAAGGAGCACCGCCCCGGCCGCCGCCGTTGCAAGCGAGATAAGGATCGGCATGTTCACCGGCCCTATGCTGCCGCTTCCGATAAAGGTAAACACTGGACCAAATCCAAATACGGAGCTGGAATTGGTCAGGATCAATACGATCCCGCGTAAGATTGTCATGGTACTCAAGGTTACAATAAAAGAATTAATCTTCCCATAAGCGACAAAAATGCCATTTACCAGTCCGACCGCCGCTGAGATCAAAAGTCCTGTCAAGATCGCGGCGCCCGCTGGCAGGCCCGCGTGATAGAAAAGTCCCATGCTCACTCCCGCGAATCCGATCACCGCTCCCACAGAAAGATCAATCTGTCCCGCGCAGATAACAAAGGTCATACCCACAGATAAAATCAGATAAATAGCCGACTGGTTCAAAATATTTCTGCAGTTCTTCCAGGAAAAAAAGTAGGGAGAAGCCACTGCCATCAATACTGTCAATGCGGCCAGTACCGCCAGTAAGATCAGAAGATAGGAATAATCCTGTAAGCTTTTTCGTTTCATGCGATCCCTCCCTCCGATTCTCTTGCCGCGCCTGTGATCAGCGCCACAATCTCATCCATAGATGTTTCTTCCCGTTTCAGCTGTGCCACTGCCTTTCCCTGCCGCATCACGCAGATTCGGTCCGCTATATGGAAAATTTGAGGAAGATTATGGCTGATCACAATTACCGTCAGCCCATCCGCCGCCAGTCTTCGGATCAGTTTCAGTACAGCGGTTGACTCATTCAGCCCCATAGCCGCTGTCGGTTCATCGAAAATCAATAGTTTCCCGCCCCTATGGACCAGTCTTGCTACCGCTACACCCTGGCGCTGACCTCCGCTCAAATTCCCGACCGGTACCGTTACGTCAGGAATCTGGATATCCAGATCTCTCAGGAGACGTCTTGCTTCCTCATCCATTTTTCGTTTCTTTAAAAAGCCTGCTTTCGTCTTTTCCTGCCCCAGAAAAAGATTTGCCGTTACATCCATGGTATTTCCCAGGGCAAGATCCTGATACACCGTAGACACTCCAAGCTCTGCCGCCTTTTTGGGCGTCAGCTTCTGATATACATTTTCACCAATCTGAATGGAACCACTGTCTGGGCAGAGCACCCCTGACAGGATCTTGATCAAGGTAGACTTTCCCGCCCCGTTGTCGCCCACCACCGCCAGCACCTCGCCGGCAAATGCCTGGACAGACACTCCACGGAGCGCCTGGACATGATTAAAATTCTTATGTAGATCTTCCGTCCTTAAAAACGGAATTTTTTCTGCCGCCATGCAAACATCTCCATCCTGCTGTTTTGATACGTCTTTGACATATCCATGTTAGCACCGCACAGAAAAGAAAGGAAATTGATAATCCTTATATAGCTATAGATGGTTTCTATGAGCAAAAAGGTACAGGGTAAAACGCAATTTGGGACGTAGTATTTTTACATTTTACTACGTCCCAAATTGAAGATTAATCCTCCAGCACTTCTTTCATTTTATCCATAAACCCTTTTTTCTTTTTTCCGCCTTTTGCGCCGCTTCCGCTTTTTCCAGCCGCGCCTTCTGGCGTCCCCAGGGTATTTCCCGCCAGTTCATCAAACCGGCGCAGCGCTTCCTTGGCTTCCGGGCTCAGCCGTTCCGGTGTCTGGATCACTAGAGTCACGTAGTGATCGCCCCGCACTTGTGGATTCCGCACAGAAGGAACGCCTTTCCCTTTCAGCCGTACCTTGGTATCCGTTTTGGTTCCCGGTTTTACTGTATAAATCACTTCGCCGTCTACCGTTTTAATCCGGATATCAGCTCCCAGCGCCGCCTGAGCAAAAGAAATCGGCACGGTAGAGAAAATGTGCATATCCTGTCTCTGGAAAATCGGATGCCTGGAAACAGACACTTCCACCAACAGATCGCCTCTTGGACCACCGTTTACTCCCGGCTCTCCTTTCTCCCGGATACGCACACTCTGACCGTTGTCAATTCCCGCCGGAATAGATACGGAAATAGTCTTCCGGCTGGATACATAGCCGGTCCCTCCACAGTCCGCGCACTTCTCTTTGATGATCTTTCCCGTACCATGGCAATCCGGACAAGTCTGCACATTCTGAACAGTTCCAAAGAAGGACTGCTGGGTAAATACGACCTGCCCCTTTCCGCCGCATTTCGGACAAGTCACCGGCGAAGTCCCCGGTTTTGCCCCGGTACCGCCGCATTTCGGACATGGATCTTTCAGGACCACATCCAGTTCTTTTTCGCATCCGAATACCGCTTCTTCAAAGGTGATGCGCACGCTCTTGCGGATGTTCATTCCCTTCATTGGTCCCTGGCTTCCGCGGCCTCTTCTTCCGCCGCCAAACAGATCGCCAAAAATATCACCGAAAATATCACTGAAATCCGCTCCACTGAAGTCAAAGCCGCCAAAGCCGCCAGCACCGCCGGCGCCGCCTTCAAAAGCGGCGTGTCCGAACTGGTCATATTGACGGCGTTTCTCCGGATCACTCAAAACCGCATATGCCTCTGAAGCCTCTTTGAATTTCTTCTCCGCCTCCGCATCTCCCGGATTCATATCTGGATGGTATTTCTTCGCGACCTGACGATATGCTTTCTTTAATGTCGCCTCATCCGCATCTTTGCTGACGCCGAGGACCTCATAGTAATCTCTCTTTGATTCCGCCATCGCAACTGTTCCTTTCTCTCTCCAAAGAGCGTTTTACACAAGGAAGTTCCGGGAAATTCCGGCAGAGGGGTATCCCTTTGCCGATTCCCCGGAACAGTCCTGATTTCAACTGCTCTTAAACTTCTTTATAATCTCCGTCTACCACATCGTCTCCCTGGAATCCGTCTGGCGCCGGGCCTGCTCCTTGATCTGCTCCTGGATTTGAGCCTGCTCCCTGGTTCGCTCCAGCGGCCGCTCCTGCCTGTTCATACATTTTCGTAAACAGCTTCTGGGCGCTCTCCATCAGCTTTTCTTTCCCAGCTTTGATCTCCGCGACCTGAGCATCCGTCATATTATCCATGTCAACTTTTTCAAGAACTTCCTTCAAAGCCTTGCAGTCTGCTTCCACAGAAGCTTTATCAGCAGCGTCAATCTTATCGCCCACTTCACTTAAAGCTTTCTCTGTCTGGAATACTAAGGCATCCGCGTCATTCTTCGCGTCAATACCCTCTTTGCGCTTCTTATCCTGAGCTTCAAATTCAGCTGCTTCTTTGACTGCCTTGTCAATATCTTCATCCGACATATTGGAGCCGGCGGTAATGGTGATATGCTGCTCTTTTCCCGTTCCAAGATCTTTCGCGGAAACATTTACGATACCGTTTGCGTCGATATCGAACGTAACCTCGATCTGCGGTACTCCGCGCGGAGCCGGCGGGATTCCATCCAGTCTGAACTGGCCCAGAGACTTATTGTCTCTCGCGAACTGCCGTTCTCCCTGTACTACGTTGATGTCTACCGCGGTCTGGTTATCCGCCGCTGTAGAGAAGATCTGGCTCTTCTTCGTAGGAATAGTCGTATTTCTCTCGATCAGTCTGGTCGCTACACCGCCCATAGTCTCAATGGACAGAGACAGTGGAGTTACATCCAGAAGAAGTACGTCCCCTGCGCCCGCGTCTCCTGCCAGTTTTCCTCCCTGAACGGAAGCTCCAAGAGCAACACATTCATCTGGATTCAGTGATTTGCTTGGCTCTTTGCCGGTCAGACGTTTTACCTCTTCCTGCACTGCCGGGATACGGGTAGATCCTCCTACCAGAAGTACCTGGCCTAAATCAGAAGCTGTGATCCCCGCATCGGAAAGGGCTCTTTTCACCGGTTCTGAGGTTTTTTCTACAAGGTCATGGGTCAATTCATCGAATTTTGCCCTTGTCAAATTCATATCGAAATGTTTCGGTCCTTCGGATGTTGCTGTAATGAATGGAAGGTTGATATTGGTTGTCGTTGCGGAAGACAGCTCTTTCTTCGCTTTCTCCGCGGCTTCCTTCAGTCTCTGAAGAGCCATTTTATCTGCGGACAGATCCACTCCTTCCTGTTTCTTAAACTCAGCGATCATGTAATCGGTGATCTTCTGGTCAAAGTCATCACCGCCCAGACGGTTATTTCCGGCTGTGGACAGTACTTCGATCACGCCGTCTCCAATCTCGATCACAGACACATCAAATGTACCGCCTCCCAAGTCGTAAACCATGATCTTCTGCTCTTTTTCATTGTCCAGCCCATAAGCAAGGGCAGCGGCTGTAGGTTCGTTGATGATACGTTTTACATCCAGTCCGGCGATCTTTCCGGCATCCTTGGTGGCCTGACGCTGTGCATCATTGAAGTAAGCAGGAACGGTAATGACTGCTTCTGTTACTTTCTCTCCCAGATATCCTTCCGCATCCGCTTTCAGCTTCTGCAGGATCATTGCGGAAATCTCCTGTGGAGAATACTTCTTTCCATCGATAGTCACTCTGTAATCAGAGCCCATCTCTCTTTTAATAGAAGAAATGGTCCGCTCTGCGTTGGTCACTGCCTGACGCTTTGCCGGCTCTCCTACCAGACGTTCCCCTGTTTTTGTAAATGCTACTACAGACGGTGTAGTCCTGGCGCCTTCTGTATTCGCGATAACGGTGGGCTGCCCGCCTTCCATAACAGCGACACAGCTGTTGGTTGTTCCTAAGTCAATTCCTATGATTTTGCCCATAATGCTCTTCCTCCTATTTTCTTTCTACTATCTTGATAGATATACTTCGTTTTAAATAAATAATGGTTAGTTAGCTACTTTTACCATGCTGTGTCTTACAACAGAGTCACGGTACATATAACCTTTCTGGAACTCTTCCGCGATAATATTCTCGCCCAGTTCCTCATCCTCCACATGCATGACCGCATTGTGGAAATCCGGATTGAATTCTTTGCCGACCGCTTCGATCGGTTTCACTCCAATCCCTTCCAGTGTCGTCATTAACTGCTTATACACCTTCTCCATTCCCTGTACAAAGGGACTTTGCTTTTCTTCTTCCGTCACTGCTTCAAGTCCACGCTCAAAGTTGTCAACGATCGGAAGAATCTTATCTATGATATCTTTCGCTCCAATCTCGTACATTTGGGACTTCTCCTTATCTGTACGTTTGCGGAAGTTATCAAACTCAGCCATCTGGCGGGTAAGTTTATCCGTCAGTTCCTCGATTTTTTCATCCTTTTTATCCTTTTTGTTCTTCTTGCCAAACAACTTCTTTCCGGATGATTTTTCACCGCAATTTTCTTCTTCCTGTTCAGGATCTTCTTTTTCTTTGGTTTCTTCCTGCGGTCCCGCTGCGCTGTCTTCCACTTGGGATTCTGCTCCAGCTTCTTTCTCATCGGCAGGCGGTTCCGTTTGGCTCTCCGCCGTATCCCCAGCTGCCGCTTTCGCTTCCTCCACCGCTTCCTTTACCATTTCTTCCTGGCTTTTTTCCTGTTTATTTTCCAAGGGTCATTCCACCTTTCTTACTCTTTTTTGTGAAACATCTGATCCAACTCGCTTTGCAGCCGTTTCATAGATTTCAGGACATGTTCGTAATCCATCCGCTTGGGACCGATAATACCTATGGTTCCCTTCATCCCTTCTCCCAATTCATAAGTGGCGGTCACCACACTGCAGTCCTTCATCGTCTGCACCGGGGTCTCATCTCCAATGTAAACCTGAATCCCGGTATTGTCATCACGGGACAAGGTCTGTGTCACAAGTTCCGTCAGCTGCTGTTTTTCTTCAAAAGCGCTGATGATCTCCTGGGCGCTCTGCTTATCACTGAGTTCCGGATACTTAAAAATGTTGGTGGCGCCGCTGGTATAGATCTGCATATCCTCATCAATCTGGATCGCGTCTGCCACGGCATCCAGCACGTTTCCGATCACAACGCTGTGGATTCCCGCCTGCTCTTTCAGCCTTGCGATCAATCCAAGGTTGATCTCCTCGATGGACATTCCATTTAAAGTTGTATTCAGGAGCATATTCAGCTTCAGCAGATTCTCATTGCTGATCGGTTCATCAATGGGAATGATCTTATTCTTGATCACGTTGCCCCCCAGCACGATCACCGCGATCACCTGCTCCGGGTCCACCATGGATAATTGGATGAACTTTAGTTTATTGGCATTATTCATAGGGGTAGAAACCATGGTAGCATAGTTCGTGTTATTTGCCAGAACCCTTGCCGCCTGTTTCAGAAGCTGATCCATCTTATCTGCCTTATCAAGCATCTGCTCCTGCAGCTCATTCAGCTCCTGCTCTTTCTGCTCCATCAACATATCTACATATAATCTGTAACCCTTATCTGAAGGAATCCGTCCCGCAGAAGTATGAGGCTGAATAATATACCCCATTTCTTCCAGATCCGCCATCTCGTTACGGATCGTAGCAGAACTTAAGTTCATATCCGTATATTTGGAAATAGTCCTGGATCCTACCGGCTCTCCTGTCTCCAGATAAGTCTGAATGATCGCATGGAGAATTTTAAGCTTCCGGTCGCTTAACCCATGATCTGCTACCACAACGGCGTCCTCCTTCCTGATTATAGTTTTAGGTCTGTTAGCACTCATTAGTTTCGAGTGCTAATTCCTTCGACTATTAATTTAGCACTCCCCATTTTGTTTGTCAACAGTATTTATGGAAATTTATGAAAAAGTAAATTGGGGACGTAGCTTTTTTACATTTTACTACGTCCCAAATTCACTTTTGCCCTGTACCAAAACGCCGGCAGCCCTGTACCAAAATGAACGGGTACAGGGCTGCCGGTTCTTGCTTCTCTAGCTTAATTCTACTTTGACTGCCTCTTCCGGTTTGAATTCATTCTCCAAATCGTAAATGTTATGTCCGGTGGATTCGCTCAACACCCTGCCTTCCAGGGAATAGCAGCGAATGAATCTTCTGCCGTCTACGCTGGACCAGTGTTCCACATCCCAGCTCATGTATCCATCGGCGTCAGTCTTCTTCTCGCTCAGGTACAGATCCACCTGGCGACCTTCCTTCATTTTCTCGATCAGGCCTTTGGTGCCGTCTACTTCTACTTCGGTTTTGTTTACGGAATCATAGATTTTCATGATAAGTTCCTCCTGGTATTGCTTGATATGGCTTCATTATACGCTCTGATGTCCGAAAACTCAAGCGGCGCCCGCTCTTTCTTTCTCCAAAGGAGTCAAAATGGCGCTCCTGGCCGCTTTATTCTTTACAAAACCCAGAATTCATTTTTCCGAAACTCTATGATCCCCTCCCGCTTTAATTTTCCTAATTCCGCAGACATCGCGCTTCTGTCCACGCACAGATAGTCTGCCAGTTCCTGTCTGCTGAAGGGTATCTGAAAATGTTTCCGTCCGGTCTTTTTTATCTCATCCGCCAGGTAAGCCAGCAGTTTTTCTCTGGTGCTTCTTTTGGAGATGTGCTGGATCTTCTCACTGAGCGCTACATTTTTCCTTGCCAGCAGATACACCAGATTCTGGATGACCTGCTGATGGCAGGGGCAGGCATTGGGGCACACATGCATCACTTTCTCTATTTTGATCTGAAGGATCCGGACTGGGGTGACCGCCACGACGCTGACCGGGCTTTTCTTTATGCCCGCGCAGGCAAAGGCGGCGCCGTACAATCCTCCCTCCTCGATCTGTTCCAGAATACTTCGGTTCCCCCACACGTCTTCTTCCACCACCTGCACGCAGCCTTCCAGCACAATCCCTATGTGTCCCGCCGGCTCCTCCTCTCTCAGCAGGATCTCCTGTTTCCCACATTCCTTTTCTATCCCTTCCATACAAACCAGCAGCTGTTCCTGCTCTTCTTTTCCAATTCCCTGAAATAAGAAACACCGGGCCAGCCCCGACAGATCCTGCTTCTTTTTCATGCCTTTCTCCTTTTCTATGACAAAATATGATTTTTGTTGGAAAAACAACATATTTTTTCTTATCATTGTAGTAGAATATGTCCTGTAAATCAACCATAGATCAAGGAGGAAGGAAAATGATCCGAAAAATTATTCACATAGACCAGGAGAAATGCAACGGCTGCGGCGCCTGCGCAAAAGCCTGCCACGAAGGCGCGATCCAGATGATCGAGGGCAAAGCCCGGCTTATCCGTGAGGATTACTGCGACGGACTGGGGGACTGCCTGCCAGCCTGCCCCACCGGAGCCATTACTTTTGAAGAGCGGGAGGCGGCCGCCTACGACCACGCCGCCGTACAAAAACATTTAGCCTCTCTTGGAAACGCTGGCCATACCCGCAGCGGCGCTCCGGCCGGCGGCTGTCCAGGCCAAAGAGCACAAGCCATTCAGCCGTCCGCAGGTCAAGCGCCTGCCAGCCAGCTTTCCCAGTGGCCGGTACAGATTAAGCTGGCTCCGGTGACCGCGCCCTATTTTGACAATGCTCATCTGCTTATCGCCGCGGACTGCACCGCTTACGCCTACGCCTCTTTCCACCAGGATTTCATCCAGGGACGGATCACATTGATCGGCTGCCCTAAGCTGGACAGTATAAACTATACAGAAAAGCTGACCCAGATCTTAACCCAGAACCAGATCATGAGCGTAACCGTCGCACGGATGGAAGTCCCCTGCTGCGGCGGTATAGAACACGCGGTCACAGAAGCCTTAAAGGCCAGCGGACGCTCCATCCCTCTGCAGGTAGTCACCATCGGCATCCAGGGACGGATCCTGAATGCATCTGACGAGCAAAAAACACCTTATATATAGAAAGCAGGGGAGTTTTTACTCCCCTTTCAAAAATTTCATCCATTCTTTGATCTCTTTTTCTTTCCCGATATCTCCCGGCTCATAAAATCTGGTCCCCAGGATCTCATCTGGAAGATACTGCTGCCGGACATAGTGATTGGGATAATCATGGGCATACTGATATCCGATGCTGCGGCCCAGCTTTTTTGCCCCCTGGTAGTGCCCGTCCCGCAAATGAGCAGGCACCGTGGTTTTATGATCCTTCACAGTTTCCATAGCGGCGCTGATGGCCTTTACCGCGGAATTACTCTTTGGCGCCGCAGCCACATAGAGTACCGCCTGGGATAGAATGATCTGGGCCTCCGGCATTCCTACCCGCTCTACGGCCTGAGCCGCCGATACCGCCACCGTAAGGGCCTGAGGATCTGCGTTTCCCACGTCCTCAGAAGCGCAGATCATGATCCTGCGGGCAATAAATTTAATATCCTCTCCAGCATACAGCATCTTGGCCAGATAATAGACTGCCGCATCCGGGTCGGACCCCCGCATGCTCTTAATAAACGCGGAAATAGTATCGTAATGCTCATCTCCCCCCTTATCGTACCGCACGACCCGCTTCTGGATACACTCAGAAGCCACATCCAACGTGATATGGATTCGCCCATCCGCGGAAGGCGCTGTTGTCAAAACTGCCAATTCCACCGCGTTCAGCGCGTTTCTCGCGTCCCCGCCCGCCAGATCCGCCAGGAAATCTGCCGCCTCCTCATCAATCTGGGCCTGATAGCTTCCCATTCCCTTTTTCTCATCATAGACCGCCCGGCGGATCAGTTCCTTAATATCTTCCTTCTGCAAGGGAAACAGCTCAAAGATCACCGACCGGGACAAAAGCGCCCCGTTCACCTCAAAATAGGGATTTTCTGTGGTGGCCCCGATCAGGATAACGGTGCCGTCCTCCACAAACGGAAGCAGATAATCCTGCTGGCCTTTATTAAACCGATGGATCTCATCCACAAAAAGGATCGTCTTCCTCTGGTACATGCCCAAAGTCTCTTTCGCCTTTTCCACCACTGCCTCCATGTCTTTCTTGCCGGCCACCGTGGCATTGATCTGGGTAAACTCCGCGCTGGTCGTATTGGCGATCACTTTGGCCAAAGTCGTCTTGCCGGTCCCCGGAGGCCCATAGAAAATGACAGAACTTAATTTATCCGCCTTGATGGCCCGGTACAGCAGCTTGTCCTTCCCAATGATGTGCCGCTGCCCCACCATTTCCTCCAAAGTCTCCGGCCGCATCCGGGAGGCCAAGGGCGATTCCCGGTCTCTATTTTTCTCCCTCGCGTATTCAAACAGGTCCATATGTATCTCCTCCATTTTCTCTATTGCTTCCGGTTTCCAATACCTTTTTCTCTCCTATTTCTCTCCCAAAGCGATCAGATCCCGGATCACTTCCCCGGCGATCAGAAGTCCCGCTACCGGCGGCACAAAGGAAATACTCCCCGGCGCGATCCGGCGGCCCTGCTCTTCTTCCTGCCGTTTTGACGGAATCGGCTTTTCTTTTGAATACAGCACCTTCAAATGTTCAATCCCTCTTGCCCGCAGCTCCCGGCGCATCACCCGGCACAGAGGACACACGGAAGTTTCACTTAGATCCGCGATCTCAAAAAGTTCCCCGTGCAGCTTATTTCCTGTTCCCATGCTGCTGATGATCGGAATCCCCTCTGCCGCCGCCTTTTCCGCCACCGCGATCTTGGCCGAGACCGTGTCGATAGCGTCCACGATATAATCCGGCCGCTGGTCAAACAAGGCTTCTACATTCTCCGGGAGCACAAAGATCTTCCTGCAGTCCACCTGGATCTGGGGGCTGATATCCTGTATCTTTTCCTTCATTACTTCTGTCTTATCCCTTCCTACGGTACTGTGAAAGGCAATGGACTGGCGGTTGATATTAGACAGCGCGACCTGGTCCCCATCTACCAGGGTCAGTTTCCCCACTCCGCTCCTTGCCAGGGCCTCGATACAGTGGGAGCCCACACCTCCCACTCCCAGCACCATCACGGAAGATCTCCGCAGGATCTGAAAGGTTTCTTCCCCCAGGAGCTGTATTGTTCTGGAAAATTCACTGTTCATGCTTTTATCTCCTACTCTATGATCAATTCATCCACTCTTACGAATTCGAATCCTTCCCCCTGCAGGATATCTATGATCCGCAGGGCCGCTTCCACGGAGGATTCGTAGCAATCGTGCAATAGAATAATATCATTTTCCCCCGCCTGCGTCACTACCCGATCTACAATTTCATCTATGTTTTCTGTCGTCCAGTCCAGAGGATCAATGGTCCACATAGCCGGAAGCACTTCGTAATCCAGCTCCAGGTCCTCTTCCCACGCCCCAAAAGGAGGCCGGATATACGCGGTATGTTTCCCGGTCAGTTCATATACCGCACGATCGGTTTTCTCAATCTCTTCTTTAGCCTCCCCGGCAGGCAGCCCTTTGATCTGCACATGGTTATAGGTGTGATTCCCGATCAGGTGTCCTTCCCTGTCGATCCTCCTGACCACTTCCGGATATTCCTCCGCCGACCTGCCAATGAGGAAAAATGTGGCTTTGACTTCCCTTTCTTTCAGTCCGTCCAGAAGCTGTTCCGTATACACACTGGGACCATCGTCAAAGGTCATGGCGATCTTGAGCATTTCTTTCCCGCTATTCTCTCCCCGCGCCTCCGTCCTGCTTCCATCCGCCGTTTCCTCCGCTGTTCCCTTTTCTGAAAGTTCCGTCATCCTTGCGCTTCCCGTTAGGCAGATCAGATACAGGAACATACATACAATTCCGATTTTTCTATTTCTTTTTGTCATTCTGCTGTGCTCTTTGACTTTTTTCACTTTTATCATATGAAAGAACAGAAAACAGTATGTAATTCCATTGTAATCCTGGCCCGTCAATGTTATAATAGCCCTTGCGCTTATAGGAGGTTTCACTTATGACAAATACAGAAGAACAAAAGATACCCGCACAAGAAAATAAGATGGGGGTTATGCCCATCTCCCGGCTTTTGATCACCATGTCGCTTCCCATGATGCTGTCCATGCTGGTCCAGGCTCTCTATAATATCGTGGACAGCATGTTTGTGGCCCAGCTGAATGAAGAAGCGCTTACCGCCGTATCTTTGGCATTCCCAATCCAGACTTTGATGATCGCTGTAGCGGCCGGAACCGGAGTCGGCATCAATGCCCTGCTCTCCAGAAACTTGGGGGAAAAAGACTTTGAAGGGGCCAATAATGCTGCTAAAAACGGCATTTTCCTTGCTATTATGAGCTGCATTGTCTTTGCCGTTTTAGGCGCCGCAGGCTCTCGGCTTTTTTTTTGAACTCCAAACGGAAGATCCTGTCATCTTGGAGTACGGTACCCAGTATCTTTCTATCATTACCATATTTTCTGTGGGTATTTTCCTGCAGATCACTTTTGAACGGCTCCTGCAGTCTACCGGAAGGACGATCTACAATATGATCACCCAAGGCACCGGCGCCATCATCAACATCATCCTGGATCCGATCATGATCTTTGGGCTTTTTGGTTTTCCAAGACTGGAGGTAGCGGGAGCTGCTATCGCCACTGTAGTCGGCCAGATCGTGGCGGTAATCATGTCCTTTTTCTTTAACCACTTTAAAAATGAGGAAATCAATCTGAGTCTGCGTGGATTCCGTCCCCACGGCCGGACCATCGCCTTCATTTATAAGGTAGGCATCCCGTCCATCATCATGCAGTCCATCGGCTCTGTCATGACCTTTGGAATGAATAAGATCCTTCTGATGTTTTCCTCCACAGCCGCGGCTGTATTTGGGGTGTATTACAAACTGCAAAGTTTCATTTTCATGCCGGTATTCGGATTAAACAACGGGATGATCCCGATCATCGCGTACAACTACGGGGCGCAGAACAAAAAGCGGATCATAGAGACAGCCAAGAAAAGCATCTTGATCGCGGTGTGCATCATGATCATAGGATTCCTGCTCTTCCAGATCTTTCCCGCCTTTTTCCTGACCACGCTTTTTGACGCTTCCTCAAATATGCTCTCCATTGGGGTTCCCGCCCTTCGGATCATCAGCTTAAGCTTCCTGCTTGCGGGGTACTGTATCATTGTAGGTTCCATTTTCCAGGCTCTTGGAAATGGGGTGTACAGTCTGATCGTTTCCGCGGCCCGCCAGCTGGTCGTGATCCTGCCTGTTGCCTATCTGTTTGCCCGCCTTTTTGGTCTTTCCATGGTATGGTGGGCCATCCCGATCGCGGAATTAGTATCGGTGACTCTTTCCACACTGCTGCTCAGGCGGATCTACCGCAAGATCATCAAACCGCTTCCGGGCTAATGTCCGATCCGAATAGAAAGAAACGCTTTCCGTGAACTAAAAAAGCTGTGAGACGCGGCCCATATCAATTCGGCGCCCCGCTCACAGCTTTCTTATTTCTTTATTTTCCGCTTTTTCTTTACGCTCCATCCAAACCTGCCCAATGATTTTCCCATCGAGAAATATTCCCCATGAGAATAAGTAATGAGCCCGCTGTCGTTCAGCTGAAACTTGCCGCTCTCTTCCATGTATCTGTCGTCCACCTGCACTGCGGATACTTCCGCCAGAAACATATGATGAGAGCCCAGTTCCAGGATTTCTTTCACTTTACACTCAATATTTACCGGGCTTTCCTGGATCAGAGGCGCATAACCCAGCGTCTCCGCCTTTCCTCTGGTCAGTTTCATTTCTTTCCATTTATCTACATCTCTTCCAGAGCGCACTCCGCACCAGTCGGCCGCCCGCGCCAGCCGTTCGTTGGTCAGATTGACCACAAATTCTCCGCTTTCACAGATCATTGGATAAGAATACCGCTCTGGACGGACAGAAATAGAAAGCATTGCCGGATTGGTACACACTGTTCCCGCCCATGCCACCGTCAGGATATTATCGTTCCCTTTCTTGTCAGCGGTACTTACCATGACCGCTGGAAGAGGATAGAGCATATTCCCCGGTTTCCAGATTTGTTTCCCCATGATCCTCCTCCTACTGCTGCAGCGCAGCCACCAGCGTTGGAATCAACTGTTTCTTCCTGGACACTACGCCTTTTAATACGATCTTTCCGGTATCCGCAGGGAGATCAAACGCATCCAGGATATACTCTCTTGCTCCTTTTCCATAGCACAAAAGCTCCGTGGATTCATCCAGGATATCGGTCAGCATAAAATAGACCATCTGAAGCTGGTTCTGCTCCATGGCTTTTGGCAGATAGTCTTCCAGCAGTTCCCGCATCTCCTGAAGTTCTTCTTGGTTCATTGAATTGATCTGGCCCACGCCAAATACACTTTCGTTGACGGTAAACTGCTTGAAATCCTGGAAGCAGATTTCTTCCGCCGTCTTTCCCTTTAAGCTGCTTCCCGCATTGAACATCTCGCGCGCCATCTCTTCCAGATTGATCTGGGCAATCTTGGACAGCTTCCTGGCCGCTTTCTCGTCAATAGCCGTGCAGGTGGGAGATCGGAATAATAAGGTGTCTGAAATGATAGCGGAACAAAGAAGTCCCGCGATCACCGGATTGATCTTGACTCCCGCCTCCTCATACATCTGCCAGATAATGGTAGCGGTACAGCCCACCGGCTGGTTTCGGAAAAATACCGGTCCCATGGTCTCAATATTCCCAAGTCTATGGTGGTCGATGATCTCAATGATATCCGCTTCCTCGATGCCGTCTACCGCTTGAGATTTCTCGTTATGATCCACCAGGATGACCCTCTTTTTGCTCACATCCATGAACCGCCGTCTGGAAATAAATCCTTTGAATCTTCCATGCCGGTCCAGAATCGGGAAATCTCTGAATTTTTTCTTGGTCATCACATCTTTGATATCTTCCACATAATCTGTCATTCGGAAAGTCGTCAGCGGCCCTTTGCTCATAAAATGCTTTACTGGGATACTCTGATTGATCAGCCTGGCCACCGTAAATGTATCGTGAGGCGTCTGGATGATCACGATGCTCTGCTCTTCCGCCTTCTTTAGCAGTTCCGGCGGCACTTCCGCATTTTGACAAAGGATCAGACAGCTGGCATCGATATCCACCGCGCAGGCCTGCGCCTCATACCGATTTCCCAAGATCACCAGATCATCCTTCTCAATGAATTCTTCCATCATGTCCGGATTGGAAGCGCCGATGGCAACTTTCCCTTTTGTAAAGTATCCGTGCTCATTTCCCGTTATCAGTTTCCCATCCAGCGTTTTAATGATATTCTTGTATTGTGTCCGGGCTGTCGAAAGAATCCTGCTGTCATATACCCCCATATAAGAAGTGGCGATATCTCCCGTAGAAATCACTCCTACCAGCTCATCATCTTTTAACACTGGTACTGTTTTGATATTTTCTTCCTTCATCTTCGCCCAAGTATCTCTGATGGACACATTGGGCGCCACTCCTTCTATCTTATGGATGTCGATATCCTTGACCTGCAGTTTTACATTCTGTAAGAGAGACGGCGCCTCCACGCCAAATTTCTTCAGCACATAATGAGTTTCTTCATTGATCTGCCCGGCTCTCCTGGCTGTATATTCATCTCCTGTGATCTTCTTTTTTAATTCCGCATAGGCGATCGCGGAACAAATGGAGTCCGTATCTGGATTTTTATGCCCTACCACATAAATCTTCCCTGTTTTCTTTCCCATGATTTCACTCCCTCGTTTCTAGTCCTGCAACTAGCTTGCCATCTTTTTCCCGTTTCGTCAACCATATTTTTTCTTCCCCCGCATATTTTCTTTGAACAAACCGGATGTTTTATGCTATACTGGAAGAAGCATACAAAATGTATGGATGGCATCAGGATACACTGACGCCGCGAGTATCGAAGAAGGGATGTTTTATACTATGAACGAAGAATTATTGCAGGAAGAAACGAAAAACACAGAAGCCGCTGCGGAAGATGCCGTCGAAGCAGCCAATCCTCCAGCAGACGAGCCTCAGACCATGGCAGATCTGGAAGCGCATTTTGACGACGCCAATCCATGGAATGTAGTATCCTCTTACATGGAAAAAGGAACGGTTCTTCCCGTTAAGGTAGAGGGAATCGTAAATGGCGGAGCCATCGCTATGGTGGAAGGAATCCGTGGATTTATCCCGGCCTCCAAACTTTCTTTATCTTATATTGAAGATTTGGAAACCTATCTGTTGAAAGATATCGAAGTGCAGGTCATTGACGTGGATCAGGCAAATAACCGTCTGGTTCTATCCGCCCGGGAAATCTTAAAAGAGAAAGAGAAAAAAGCCAGAGAAGAAAAAATCGCTAATCTGAAGGTGGGGACCGTCCTGACAGGCAAGGTTGAGAGTCTTCAGAACTACGGAGCATTTGTACGCTTCGAAGACGGCCTTTCCGGTCTGGTCCATGTATCTCAGATCAGCCAGAAACGGGTCAAACTTCCTAAAGACGTACTGAGCGTAGGAGATGAAGTGAATGTCAAAGTCATTGGAATCAAAGACGGCAAGATCAGTCTGAGCATGAAGGCTTTGGAAGAGGTAAAAGAAGAGCCTGAAGAAAAGGTAGAAATTCCCAAGTCTGAGAGCATCGGGACCAGCCTTGGCGATCTGTTCAAAAACATCAAATTGTAAAAAGGGACAGGGCATTTTTCATTAGGGCCGGGGGATTTTTAAAAATCCCCCGGCCCTAATAGTTCATCTGTCAGCTCTGCCGCAGTCTCTACGCACCGTACGCAGCAGTCCAGCGGCTGAGGTCCTTCTTCTGTTTTCAGGTCTCTGCAGTACAGGGAGCCGAGCCGCTCCCGGAACGCTTCCGCCGCTTTCAGGAATTTGGCATAGGTATCCATCTTTGTCGCGTAAGGGTCTTCCAGATCTCCCGCGCTATTGGCCAGGCTGATCGTCAGAAACATTCCCATCACCGCGCCGCAGGTATCTTTCAGTCCTCCCATTCCCGATCCAAAACCTTCCGTCATGCGGAACATATCGCGCTCACTGACTCCCAGAGCCTCGCAGTATGCGCAGGCTACCGCCTGACAGCAGTTATAATTTTTCCGAAAATTCTCTACCGCCTGTTCTTTTTTTGCTTCCATCCTCTTCTCTCCCTTCCCGCGGAACGCATCTTTTTCCATTCTCTCATGCCGCGTTATTTCGCGACAGCCTTCTCAAGCTCTTATCCTTCTTCCAAATCTGCCAGCCACAGATCCGCGCAGGCATCGCTTGGCATCCGCCAATCTCCTCTCGGCGACAGGGCCACCGTTCCCACCTTCGGGCCGTCTGGCAGACAGGAACGCTTAAACTGCTGGGTAAAAAAGCGCCGGATGAATGTTTTGAGCCACTTTAGGATAGTTTCATCAGCATACTCGCCGGCAAATGCCCGTCTGGCGATCCGGTAGATCTTTCTGGGAGGGTATCCAAAGCGAAGCAGATAATACAGGAAAAAGTCATGCAGCTCATATGGTCCTACCAGATCTTCTGTCCTCTGAGCGATCTCCCCATCCTTTGGAGGAAGGAGTTCCGGGCTTACCGGTGTATCCAGCACATCATACAGCACCTCTTTTAATGTATCGTCACCGCAGGTGTCCGCGTAATAATGGACCAGATGGCGCACCAGCGTCTTTGGCACAGAAGCGTTCACCCCATACATAGACATGTGGTCCCCATTATAAGTAGCCCATCCCAACGCCAGTTCCGACATATCTCCAGTGCCAATGACCATTCCCCCGTTTTCATTGGCAATATCCATCAGCACTTGAGTCCTCTCCCTGGCCTGGGCATTCTCATAGGTCACACTGTGATCTTCCGGGTCGTGGCCAATATCTTTAAAATGCTGTTCCACCGATTTGGCGATCGGCACTTCTCTCAATGCCGCTCCCAGTTTTCTGGCCATCTGGCAGGCATTCTGATAAGTCCGGTCTGTAGTCCCAAAACAGGGCATTGTAACTGCCGTAATCTGATTCCTGTCCAATCCCAGCGCATCGAAAGCCTTTGCCGTCACCAGAAGAGCAAGGGTTGAGTCCAGCCCGCCAGAAATCCCCACGACCGCGCTTTTCGCATGGGTATGAGCCAGCCTTTTTTTCAGCCCCATCGCCTGGATCGTCAAGATTTCCTCACAACGCTGACTGCGCTCCGTCTCTTCCGAGGGGACAAACGGGCGTGAATCAAAGAACCGGGTCAATTTTGTCTCCCCATATCCCGCGGCAAATGGAATTCTAGGCAGCGTATGTCCTTTTGAATTCTGGAATGTGGTATTCTTCCGCCGCTCACTTTCCAGTCTCTGGATATCAATTTCTGTATAAATTACGCCTCCCTGGAAACGCTCTGCTTCCTTCAGAACGGCTCCGTTTTCCGCAATGATATTATGTCCTCCAAACACCAGGTCTGTTGTAGACTCTCCCTCTCCCGCATTGGCGTACACATAGCCGCAGATCAGCCGGGCAGACTGGCCCGCGATAAGGCTTCTGCGGTAAGCCGCTTTCCCAATGGTCTCATCACTGGCAGAACAGTTGACAATGATCAAAGCCCCTTCTCTTGCGGCCTGGATGCTGGGCGGCACCGGAGACCATACATCCTCGCAGATCTCCGCCGACACGATCAGAGACGGCAGATCTTCCGCCTGGTAGAGAAGTCCTGGCCCAAACGGAATCTTCTCCCCCTCAAATAATACCGCCTCCGCTTGGGAAGGTCCCTGACGGAACTGACGCATCTCATAGAATTCGCCATAATTAGGAAGAAAGCTTTTGGTAGTCATTCCAAGAACTTTTCCTCGATGCAAAGCCGCCGCCACATTATAAAGTTCTCCGTCTTTCTCAAAAGGAAGTCCTACAAAAATCAAAGCTTCTTTCTCTCTCGTCGCTTCCGCCAGCCTGCCAAGAGCGTTCTTTGCCTGTCTTAGCAAAATCTCCTGGGTAAACAAGTCACCGCAGGTATAACCGGTAATACAAAGTTCTGGAAATACAATGATCTTTGCTCCTTCCTCTGCCGCTTCCTCGATCATGCTCCGGATCTGCTCCGTATTGTAGGCCACATTCGCCACCTGGATCTGCGGAGTCGCGGCCGCCACTTTGATAAATCCATCTTTCATAATCTGATCTCCCTCTATCTGCTCTGTTTTATGATCCGTTTCAGATCCTCTACCGTATACTGATAGGCAGTATTACAGAAATGACATTTCACTTCTATATCCTTTCCTTCTTCGATCATTTCCTGGATCTCTTTCTTTCCAATGCTTGCTACCGCCCGTTCTACACGCTCCTTAGAGCAGCTGCAGTAAAATCTTGCAGGAAGCCGGTCCGTGATCTCCAATCCCACATTCCCAAGCAAAGTCTCTAACAATTCTTCCGGCGTTCCTCCTTCCTTTAAGAAGGCGGTCACAGAAGTCACATTCTTGAGATTCTCTTCAATCTGCCGGATGGTCTCTTCCGTCGCAAAAGGCATCATCTGGATGATAAATCCACCCGCGCAGCGCACGGTATTGTCCTTCTCCATCAGGACTCCAAGTCCTACAGAGGAAGGAACCTGCTCAGAATTAGCGAAATAATAAGTCAGATCTTCCGCGATCTCGCTGGTCACCAGAATCGTCTGCCCACTGTATGGCTCTTTCAGTCCCATATCCTTGATCACCTGCAAAAGGCCGATCCCAACGGCTCCGCCCACATCCAGCTTTCCATTCTTAGGCGGCAGCATCACATCTGGATTCCCCACATAACCTTTGACATTAGCTTTGCTGTCCGCCGTTACCGTGATCCCGTTGATCGGGCCGTCTCCACGGATCTGCAGGGTCAACAAATCTGTCTCGTTCTTCATCATACTGCCCATCATGGCTCCGGCCGTCAAAAGGCGCCCCAGCGCAGCTGTGGCTACTGGGCTTGTTCCATGATGGACTCTTGCCTCTTCCACCGTCTTGGTTGTCAAAGCGGCAAAGGCCCTCACCTGACCCTGTGCCGCCGTAGCTCTTACTATATAATCTTCCATCGATTCCTCCTTATATCTCTTTTATGTTCTATTTTCCACATTCCTGGGCCACCACCAGAATCCTCTCACTGGTATAAGTTGGCGCCCGGTCGGTATAACCGTCAAACGCCTGTACATATTTCATGCCGGAGCGCTGGATCATCTGTTTGATCCTCTCCAATGTATAGGCCCGCTGAAAATGTGTCTCCTGGTATCTGCGGTAAAGCATAGGATCATCCTGCTCCTGGACGAACAGAGTCAGTTCATACTCGTTGATCTTTTCTTCCGGAGCATAATAATTCTCCCAGATAAAACTGCAGGTCTCCCGCTCTTCCGCAAAGGTATTGTCCCCCAAAATCTCACGATACTTGTATTCTGTATTGAAATCAAAGAGAAAAATACCTTCCGGGTCCAGATAATTATTGGCCAGCCGGAAGACTTCCAAAAGCTCCTCTTCCTCGACCATATAATTTACGGAATCACACACGCTCACAATAGCCCCCACAGTGCCGTAAAGCTCAAACTCCTGCATATTCTGCAGCAGATAGAGAATATCATGGCCGCTCTTTAGGCGCTTCTCCATGGCAAGCTCCAGCATATCTTCCGAATT
>CABPCP010000046.1 GCA_902406105.1 uncultured Mordavella sp. | reverse complement strand
GAACCACAGACACGCTCTCCAATACCGGAAGATAACGGGACAGATCCCGGATAGTGCGCTCCAGTTCCTCCCCGTCATTGATCCCTTTGCACAGTACGATCTGCCCATTCATATGGATACCGTGTTCAAAAAGGGTATCCACCTTCTTAAGAGCTTCCCCGGCAAATCGGTTGTGGAGCATCTGACAGCGAAGATCCGGATTCGTTGTATGGAACGAAACATTAATGGGTTCCAGGTGATAACGGATGATCCGCTCAATGTCATGATCGCTCATATTGGTCAGCGTCACATAATTTCCCTGCAGAAAGGAAAGCCGGGAATCATCATCTTTAAAATACAAGGTCTCCCGCATCCCTTTTGGCATCTGGTCTATAAAACAGAAAATGCATTTATTCCGGCAGGAACGATATTCGTCCATCAATCCCTGCTCAAATTCCAGGCCGAGGTCTTCTTCATAATCTTTCTCGATCTCTAATTCCCATTCTTCTCCATCTGCTTTCTCCACCAGAAGCGTCAAAAAATCATCATTTACATAATAATGGTAGTCAAACACATCCTCAATCTTCTGCCCGTTGATAGAAAGCAGACGGTCGCCGGGCCGAATCTCCAGTTCGTCTCCGATACTGCCTGGCTTTACTTCGCTGATCTTATGTCCGTATTTCATAAACTTAAAGATTCCTTTCTCTATTACGATCTCATTATAGCGTACCTGTAAAAAATAGTCTATGTAAATCATTGACCTTGCAAAGGAAATAGTGATATAAATAGAAGTATAAATTATATATTTTAGGAGATTGCCATGTCAAGTATAAAACTGATGGAAGAGGCGCTGCCTGTAGCTCCTCTTAAAATCGCAGCGCTAGAAAGCTGTGAAGAGCTGGGGAAAAAGGTTAATGATTATATCGTCAAGTTCCGCAAAGACCGGGGGAAAGAGTCTTTGGAATCCCCGCTTTTTTTTAATTACCAGTTGGACAACTATCTGTTGAAATTCCGCTGTCCCCGTTTTGGAACCGGGGAGGCTAAAGGCGTCCTGGAAGAATCCATCCGCGGCAAAGACCTGTTTATTATGGTGGATGTCTGCAATTACAGTCTCACCTATACAGTCAACGGACATTTAAACCATATGTCTCCGGACGATCATTATCAGGATCTGAAAAGAGTCATTTCCGCGGCCAACGGCAAAGCCCATCGTCTGAATGTGATCATGCCTTTCCTATATGAGAGCCGTCAGCATAAACGGACCAAACGGGAATCCCTGGACTGCGCGCTGGCTCTTCAGGAACTGGTAGATATGGGTGTCAGCAACATCATCACCTTTGATGCCCATGATCCGCGGGTGCAGAATTCAATCCCGCTTCACGGATTTGATAATTTCAACCCGCCTTATCAGTTTATCAAAGCTTTGCTGAGAGCTGAGCCAGACCTTCCTGTGGACAAGGATCATCTGATGATCGTAAGTCCGGATGAAGGCGCTATGCATCGGGCTGTCTACTTCTCTAATGTTTTAGGAGTAAATATGGGTATGTTCTACAAGCGCCGGGATTATTCTACCATCGTAGGCGGCAAGAACCCCATTGTAGCCCACGAGTTCCTGGGAGAGGATATCAAAGGCAAAAACGTGATCGTGGTAGACGATATGATCTCTTCCGGGGAAAGTATGCTGGATGTCGCCAGACAAATGAAGGAACGAGGCGCAAGCCGGGTTTTTGTCTGCACCACCTTTGGTCTTTTTACCGATGGTTTTGACAAGTTTGACGAATATTATGAGAAGGGTTATATTGATCGGGTCATCACTACCAACTTGACATATCTTCCTCCTGTCACACAGGAAAAGCCTTACTTTGTAGTGGCGGATATGAGCAAGTTCATTGCCTTGATCATAGACTCTTTCAATCACGACATTACCATGAGCCATGTGCTGAATCCTACAGACCGTATCCACACGCTTTTGGAGAAACACGCGCATAAAAATTCTTAAAATCGAAAAAAGGAACGAGGCGAGCAGCCCCGTTCCTTTTTTTATCTAAAAATCCGTATATTTCGCGCCATTTTCCAGCGTTACGTTCTTGTAAGCCGCCAGTTCCGACACCGTCACAAGCTGATACCCTTTCTCCAGCAGTTTGGGAATCAGCTCTATCGCCGCGTCCACGCTCTCTGTATGGATATCGTGCATCAGGATGATGTCGCCGTCCTTCACGTTATTCATCACCATGTCCACCGTCGTCTTAGCATTCCGGGTCTTCCAGTCCAGCGTGTCTATGTTCCACAGAATCAGCGGCATCCCCGCGTTTTCCTTCAATGTGGAACTGATCGCCCCGTAAGGAGGACGCATCACTGTAGCGCCTTCCCCAACGATCTCCTTGATCTTATTATTCGTATCCCCGATCTGTTTCTTCACCTGGTCAGCGGAAAGCTTTGCCAGATTGGGGTGGTCGTAAGAATGATTTCCTAACTCGCATCCAATCTCTTTCATCTTCTTTACCGCTTCCGGATGGGAGGAAACTTTCTGGCCCAGCATGAAAAATGTCGCGCGGGCATCATATTTCCCCAACTGCTCCAACAGCTCGTCCGTCCGGTCTCCCGGCCCGTCGTCAAAGGTCAGGGCCACCATAGGCCTGCTGGGATCGACTTTGCTTTCTTCCTTGGAAACCAATTTCCCATCCTCACCGAACTCACACAGCATGGTCCCCAGATATACCGTTCCCTCAGCCATCTTTCCATCCTGGTGGAAATAATATGTACTGCCTTCTATATCCAGCCAGCCTGTAACGGCGGCTCCGTCTTCTCCCAGATAGTAGGTGTCCTCCTCCTTCTTCTGCCAGCCAGTCTGCATAACGCCGTCCTCATCGAAATAATAGATCTTCTCGCCGATGGTCTGCCAGGAAGTCGCCTTTTCTCCGTCTTCCCCAAAGTAATAAGTCTTTCCCTTGGATACCACAAAGTCATTTGTTACGTAAGTTCCGTCATATTTCTTGAATTTATTTCCATCCCAGTCTCCTACCGGGTTCTTAACCTGGAAAGTTCCGTCTTTCGTCTGAATCTGGACCAGCCCTGCCCAGTCTGTCTCCAGCTTCTGGCTGATATCTTCATTCAATACGATATTGGCCGTATATTCTCCCTCCGTATTAGGATCCGCCTCACAGACGATGGTATACCCCTCGCCATTTTGGAATTGCTGCAGAAGATCCTCTGCCGTGGTCCCCTTCTCGTCCAGTTTCTGCTTCCCGTCTCCTTCCAGCGTAACTTCCGCCGACATTGCCGGCATCTCTTCTCCCTGGAGGATGGAAGCGCTTTTTACCGAAATACGGATCACTGCTTCCGGTGAATTGGCGGAAGCGGTCTTTAATAAAAACGGCATCGAACAGCACAACAAAAGAAGAGCAAAAACCTTGATCAAAGTTCTTACTCTCCCCTGTCTGCGCCTGCTTTTGATTCGTTGTCTTCTCCCCTGGTCCATCTGTACATTCTCCCCGTCTTACTGTTAGAATCAGTATAACTTTTTTCGACAGATTTCGCAAGGAAGGTTCTCTTTAGATTTTATTAAGTTTTATTACGATTTATTAAGAATTAGTGAATAATCCGAACCCTCAGCACTTCTCCCACTTTCCGCAGGTCGTCTGCCACACTTTCTGGCACATCGTTGTCAATATCGATCATTGTGTAGGCGTATTCGCCTTTACTTTTGTTCGTCAGGTCCGCGATATTCATATTATCTTTGGCAAGAATCTTAGTAAACTGCCCGATCATATTAGGTACGTTATGATGTAAAAGCACGATCCGGGTGGTGTTGGCCTGCCTTCCCATTTCACAGTTGGGATAATTTACGGAATTCTTGATATTGCCGTTCTCCAGATAATCCTGCAATTGCCGAACCGCCATTCTGGCGCAGTTATCCTCTGATTCTTCCGTGGAAGCGCCCAGATGGGGGATCACAATGGCCCCCTTGACTCCCGCGATCACCGGCGTTGGAAAGTCAGTCACATAGTGCTTTACCTGGCCGGATACCAGCGCATCGATCATCGCCTCCTCATCCACCAGCACATCTCTTGCGAAGTTCAGAAGAACAACTCCTTTTTTCATCAAGCTGATCGCGTCCTGATCGATCATTCCTCTGGTATCTTCTGTAGCCGGCACATGAACCGTAATATAGTCACATTCTTTATATAGTTCATCTACCGTAGAAGCGTGGCGGATATTCCGGGACAGATTCCACGCGGATTTTACTGAGATATAGGGATCATAACCATAGACTTCCATTCCTAAGTGGATAGCGGTATTAGCCACCAAAACCCCAATCGCCCCGAGGCCGATGACCCCCAGTTTTTTCCCATCCAGCTCACAGCCGGCAAACTGTTTTTTGGCTTTTTCCGCATCTTTAGCGATATTTCCGTCTTCCTCATTTTCCTCCACCCAGTTAATGCCTCCGATGATGTCTCTGGAAGCCAGGAGCATCCCCGCGATCACCAGTTCCTTGACTCCATTGGCATTTGCCCCCGGCGTGTTGAACACAACAATTCCTTCTTCTGTACAGCGCTCCAGCGGAATATTATTTACGCCCGCTCCCGCCCTGGCGATCACCTTCAGATCTGGTCCAAACTCCATTTCATGCATAGAAGCGCTTCTTACGAGGATCGCGTCCGCGTTGTCCGGCGCGCTCACCGGAACGTATTCTTCGGTAAATTCTTCCAATCCTACGTCAGAGATTGGATTCATGCAGTGATATTGATACATAGCTATACGTTCTCCTCTTCAAATTTTTTCATAAAGGCTGTCAATGCTTCTACGCCTTCGATCGGCATAGCATTATATATGCTGGCCCGCATACCGCCCACAGTGCGGTGGCCTTTAAGATTTACGAGCCCGGCTCTTTCTGCTTCTTTCACAAATTTTTCGTCCAGCTTTTCATTTCCTGTGACAAACGGGACGTTCATCAAAGACCGGTCCTTAGGAACTACTGTTCCTCTGAACAGACGGCTTTGATCCAGATAGTCATAGAGGATCTTAGCTTTTTTCTCATTGTACTCTTTCATTGCTCCAAGGCCGCCCTTCTTCTTCAGCCATTTAAATACTTTGCCGCAGATATAGATCCCATAGGTATTCGGTGTGTTGTACAAAGACCCCGCATCCATGTGTGTCTTGTATTTCATCATTGTGGGAGTGCCTGGCAGTACATCCTCGGTGATCAGATCCTCACGGATGATGGCGATTACCACGCCCGCAGGTCCGATATTCTTCTGGACTCCTCCATATACTATCCCGTATTTCGTCACGTCAAACGGTTCCGACAAAAAGCAGGAAGACACGTCCGACACCAGAAGTTTCCCTTTGGTATTTGGAAGTTCCTTGAACTTTGTTCCATATATAGTATTATTCTCACAGATATACACATAATCCGCATCTGGTGAGATATCCAGATCAGAGCAGTCTGGAATATAGGAGAACGTCTTGTCTTCAGAGGAAGCCACCACTCTTGCCTCACCGAAGCGCTTCGCTTCCGCATAAGCCTTCTTAGACCACTGACCGGTCAGGATGAAGTCCGCTTTCCGATTCTTCATCAGGTTCATGGGAATCATGGCAAACTGCAGGGATGCTCCCCCCTGCAGGAACAAAACCCGGTAATTTTCCGGGATTCCCACTAGTTCCCGAAGGTCTGCCTCCGCTTCATCGATGATCTCCTGGAAGGAATGAGATCGGTGACTCATCTCCATCACGGACATTCCAGTTCCTTTGTAGTCCAGCATCTCTTGAGATGCTTCTCGCAGCACGTCTTCTGGCAGCACTGCCGGTCCTGCTGAAAAATTGTACACTCTGCTCATTTCTCATTCCTCCTCTTTCCTTTTCTGCTATTTCTTCTGTTCCAAATCTTTTCCGTCAAAGGCTTCGCTGATGGCCGCCCCCGGCGCCACCATAGGCCATACTTTATCATCGCAGTCAATCTGGCAGTCGATCACCATCGGGCTTCCTAATGTCAGCGCGCGGGCAAATGCCTCCTGGAATTCTTCCCTGGTAGTTACGCGCACTCCTTCTGCCCCAAGAGCTTCCGCCAGCTTTACAAAATCAACCTTGTCGTTCAGTACGGTAGCTGAATACCGTTTCCCATAGAACAGATCCTGCCACTGGCGTACCATGCCAAGCACATGGTTATTGACCACCACCTGGATCACCGGGATATTGTATCTTGCCGCAGTGGCGATCTCATTCATATTCATACGGAAACATCCGTCCCCCGCAATATTGACCACCGTCTTCTCCGGTCTTCCTACTTTTGCCCCAATGGCCGCGCCAAGGCCGTATCCCATGGTTCCCAGACCGCCTGATGTAAGCAGGGTCCTTGGCTTAGTAAAGCGGTAAACCTGCGCCGCCCACATCTGATGCTGGCCTACCTCCGTCACGATCAGGGCATCCCCTTTGGTCTGCCGGTAGATTTCTTCTACCACATAAGGACCGGTCAGCGAATCTTTTCCATATGCCAGAGGATATTTCTCCTTGTAGTCCATGATCTTCTGGATCCATTCCTCATGATTCTGCTGCTCCAGACGCTGGTTTAAGATTTCAAGGATCACCTTGATATCCCCCACCACTCCTTCGGTGATCAGCACGTTTTTATTCATCTCCGCCGCGTCGATATCAAACTGGAGGATCTTGGCGTTCTTGGCGAATTTCTTGGCATTTCCTGTGACACGGTCGCTGAACCTGGCTCCCACTACAATAAGAAGATCGCACTCGCTGACTCCGTAGTTGGATGTTTTCGTCCCATGCATTCCCAGCATCCCTGTATAAAGAGGATCTGTCCCTGGGAACGCTCCTTTTCCCATTAATGTGTCTGTCACCGGAGCGTCTACTTTCTTGACGAATTCATAGAGTTCTTCACTCGCCCCGGATAGCACGGCGCCGCCGCCCACGAAAATATAAGGTTTTTTGGCTTTTTTGATCATCTTGAGCGCGGTCTCAATATCCTCCTGGCACACATCTTTAGAGGGCACTGGCTCTTCCGGCTGTTTTGGCTCATACTCTGTCTGATTAGAAGTTACATCTTTGGGAATATCGATCAGGACCGGAGCCGGACGGCCGGATTTGGCGATCGTAAATGCCTTTCGGATCGTACCAGCTAAGTCTTTTACATCCTTTACAATAAAATTATGCTTGGTGATCGGCATGGTGATCCCCGCAATATCGATTTCCTGGAAACTGTCCTTTCCAAGAAGGGACACGCCCACATTACAGGTGATCGCAACAATAGGGATCGAATCCATGTATGCGGTGGCGATACCGGTCACCAGGTTCGTAGCCCCCGGGCCGCTGGTAGCGAAACATACTCCCACCTTGCCTGTGGCTCTTGCGTACCCATCTGCCGCATGAGCCGCCCCCTGCTCATGAGAGGTCAGGATATGCCTGATCTCATCGCTGTGTTTATACAGCTCATCATATACGTTTAGGATCGATCCGCCCGGATATCCAAACACCGTATCTACGCCCTGTTCTTTCAGACATTCTATTACGATTTCTGCTCCTGTCAACTGCATACCTTATATCTCCTGTTCTATCTATATAATCTCTTTTTGGCTTTTGGCGCCTCCAAGACCGTTCCTTTATTCCGCCTTCGGCGCTTCCAGGATCGCTCCCCGGTTGCCGGAGGTTACCATGGATGCGTATCTTGCCAGATAACCTGTGGTCACCTCCGGCTGCCTCGGCTTCCATTCTTTTCTTCTTCTTTCCAGCTCTTCCTCTGGTACATCCAGCTCCAGCTTCAGTCCTGGAATGTCAATCTTGATGATATCCCCTTCTTCCACCAGGGCAATGGGGCCTCCCACTGCTGCTTCCGGTGAAACATGACCGATCGAAGCTCCTCTGGAAGCTCCGCTGAACCGTCCGTCCGTGATCAGGGCCACACTGGATCCAAGTCCCATTCCGGCAATGGCGGAAGTGGGATTTAACATCTCCGGCATTCCCGGTCCGCCTTTTGGTCCCACATAGCGGATGACAACCACGTCTCCTTCTTTGATCTTGCCGCCTTTGATGGCATCGATGGCATCTTCCTCACAATCAAAGACCCTTGCCGGACCTTCATGCACCAGCATTTCATCCACAACAGCGGAACGTTTTACTACGCTTCCGTCCGGCGCCAGATTTCCTTTCAAAACCGCCAGGCCGCCGGTCTCGCTGTAGGGATGATCGATCGGACGGATGACTTCCGGATTCTTGTTTACCGCCCCTGCGATATTTTCTCCCACTGTCCTGCCCGTTACCGTCATACAGTCTGTATGCAGCAGTCCCTTCTTATTCAGCTCGGCCATTACCGCGTACACGCCGCCAGCCTCGTTCAGATCCTCGATATAAGTCGGGCCAGCCGGCGCCAGATGGCAGAGATTAGGAGTTTTCTCACTGATGCCATTGGCAAAATCAATCTCGAAATCCATGCCCACTTCATGAGCGATCGCCGGCAGATGCAACATACTGTTGGTGGAACAGCCAAGCGCCATGTCTACCGTCAAGGCATTTAGGATTGCCTCTTTTGTCATAATGTCTCTGGGACGGATATTTTTCTCCCACAGCTTCATTACCTGCATTCCCGCATGTTTCGCCAGGCGGATCCTTGCGGAGTAGACTGCCGGGATGGTTCCATTTCCCTGAAGTCCCATACCCAGCACTTCAGTCAGACAGTTCATGCTGTTTGCCGTGTACATCCCTGAACAAGATCCACAGGTAGGACAGGTTTTGTTTTCAAACTCACACAGATCTTCATCCGTGATCAGTCCCGCCGCGTTGGCGCCTACCGCCTCAAACATGCTGGACAGGCTGGTCTTCTTTCCTTTCACATGGCCGGCCAGCATAGGGCCGCCGCTGACAAAAATCGTCGGCACATTGATCCTGGCCGCCGCCATCAAAAGTCCCGGAACATTCTTGTCACAATTAGGAACCATCACCAAAGCGTCAAACTGGTGCGCCATGGCCATCGCCTCCGTAGAATCCGCGATCAAGTCCCTGGTCACCAAAGAATACTTCATGCCAATATGTCCCATAGCGATCCCGTCACAGACTGCGATCGCCGGGAACACGATAGGAGTTCCGCCAGCCATTGCCACACCCTGCTTTACCGCTTCCACGATCTTATCCAGATTCATATGCCCCGGAACGATCTCATTATAGGAGCTGACGATCCCGACCAGCGGCCGGTCCATTTCCTCCTGCGTAAGTCCCAGCGCGTTGAATAACGAACGATGGGGAGCCTGCTGTTTGCCTTTCGTCACTGTATCACTTCTCATAGTTGATCCTCCTTATTTTAAGACGTAGCCTTTCTTCATTTTACTACGTCCCAAATTAACGTTTGTGGTGTACCTTTTTGCGTTTTGCCCTGTACCTAAATGAAGTCGGCGATCCGGTCGCCCATCTCTTCTGTACCGATCTGGGTCTTGCCCTCAGACATGATATCAACGGTCCGGTATCCTTCTTCTAATACTTTGGCTACTGCTTTTTCAATGGCGTCTGCCTCCTGATCCAAGTCAAAACTGAATCGAAGCATCATAGCTGCCGACAAGATTGTGGCAATAGGGTTGGCGATCCCTTTGCCCGCAATATCTGGGGCAGATCCGCCGCTTGGCTCATACAGTCCGAATTTGGTCTCGTTTAGACTTGCGCTTGCCAGCATTCCGATGGATCCCGTCACCATACTGGCTTCATCGGACAGAATATCTCCAAACATGTTCTCCGTCAGGATCACGTCGAACTGCTTTGGATCCTTGACAAGCTGCATAGCGCAGTTGTCTACCAGCATGTGCTCCAGAGTCACGTCTGGATAGTCTCCCGCCACTTCTTCTACCACTTTGCGCCACAGTCTGGAGGAATCCAGAACGTTTGCTTTATCTACGCTTGTGACTTTTTTTCTCCGCTTTCTGGCAATATCAAAGCCCCTCTTTGCGATCCGCCGGATCTCCTGTTCATTATATGTAAGTGTGTCGTAAGCGGTCATAACGCCGTCTCGCTCTTCCGTCCCGCGTTCTCCAAAGTACAGGCCGCCGGTCAGTTCCCGCATGATCATCATATCGAAACCGCCTTCTGTGATCTCTTCTTTCAGCGGGCAGGCCCCTTTTAATTCATCATACAAAACGGCGGGCCTTAAGTTGGCGAACAGATTCAGTTCTTTCCGGATCTTCAAAAGTCCCGCTTCCGGCCTTTTGGACGGTTCCAGCTGATACCAGGGCGAAGTTTTGGCATCGCCGCCGATCGAGCCCATCAGCACCGCGTCACAGGCTTTTGCCTGTCGGATCGTCTCGTCTGTCAGAGGGATCCCGTGTACGTCGATGGATGCTCCCCCCATCAAAAGCTGTGTATAATCACAGGTATGGCCGTAGACTTTTGCCGTCTTATCCAGGACTTTCATGGCTTCTGCCACAATTTCCGGTCCAATCCCGTCTCCTTTGATCACTCCGATTTTCAGATTCATAGCTCTCTTCCTTCCTTTGCCCTGCCCATCCAGCGCATCGGCGCTTTTTGGACAAAAATCTATAAAATTTATGATATCCTATTTTTCTTTATGTTTCAAGACTTTAATCTACTAAAATATTCCCTGAATTCTTACGGTTTTTGTCTATTTTTTCAGATTTCCGGGGCCAAATCCCAAAGGAAGAAGTTCTCCCAAAGTGTGGATCTCCCATTCTTCCAGGCTGACGGCCAAAAGAATCTGGAACTCTTTCGGATCACAGAACTCCATTAATACTTGGCGGCAGACGCCGCAGGGCGGGCACATTCCATGACGGCCCTCCTGGTCTTCGCTGACGATGCAGATCGCGGCAAACTCCCTCTCCCCTTCGCTTACCGCTTTGAAAACCGCGGTCCGCTCCGCGCAGTTTCCAGGACTGTACGCAGCGTTCTCCACATTACATCCAGTAAAAATTCTGCCGCTCTTTGTCAAAAGAGCGGCTCCTACTTTAAAGCGCGAATAGGGGGCATAGGCGTATTTCAATCCTTCCATCGCGCTTTGGATCAATATCTCTGCCGGGATGCTTCCAGCAATCTTGTCAGGTTCTTTCATCAGGATGATCCCTCCTCTTCATCTCTGCCGTTACTGACTTGGCCCAGATTGCTCTTTCTATCCACCTCGTCTGCCGCGGCTTCTTTCGTTTCAAATACTTTAGATTGTTTCACAAAGGATATGGTCATAACTCCAGCGCGATCTCCATCATTTCTGTGAAACTGGTTTCCCGCTCTTTCGCGCTCAATTCCTGTTCCTTAAATAAATGATCCGAAACGGTCAGGATACAGAGGGCTTTCTTTCCCGCCCTTGCCGCGTTCATATACAAGGCCGCCGCCTCCATCTCCACCGCCAGAACGCCCATCCTTCTCCATTTCTCATTGACACTGTCATCGTCATTATAGAAAATGTCGGAGGAAAGGATATTTCCCACCTTTACTGGAATCCCCTTTTTCTCTGCCGCTTCCACCGCCTTTTTTAAAAGACTGTAGTCGGCAATGGGGGCAAATGTCCCTGGAAGCCGGTACTGGCTTGCATAATCTGAGTTGGTGCAGGCGCCCATGCCGATCACAATGTCTCTTGCGTTCAGCTCGTCCTGCAAAGCTCCCGCAGATCCGATGCGGATGATCGATTCCACATCATAAAAATGAAACAGTTCATAACTGTAGATACCGATGGATGGCATCCCCATTCCGCCTCCCATGACAGAAATCTCTTTCCCATGGTAAGTTCCTGTGTAGCCCAGCATATTTCTCACTGTATTAAAACATTTCGCCCCTTCCAGGTAGTGATCCGCAATGTACTTCGCCCGCAGCGGATCTCCCGGCATTAAGACTGTCTTGGCGATTTCCTGTTTTTCTGCCGCGTTATGTGGTGTACTCATAAAATTTCTCTCCTTTCTCTGCCTCTATCTTTTCTTTTCCCTATCCTGCCGGATCAGCGTACGGATGGCTTCTACTGCTGTCTGGATCGGCGCCTCTGTGTCATGGACCACCGGATTGGGCAGTCCTTTTTTGGCCCGTTCCTGATTCGCCATAGTAAGAAGAACCGTTCCCACCCGGACTCTCAGCCAGCTTCCTACAACGAAAAGAGCGGCCGACTCCATCTCTGAAGCAAGGCATCCGCATTTCACCCAGGCGTCCCATTTATTCAAAAGCTCATACCCCACCGGCTTTGTCTCTGGAGAATGTTGTCCATAGAAAGAATCCTTGCACTGGACCACCCCTACATGGTACTCCTGCCCCAGCTTCTCTGCCGCCTGCATAAGCGCCTGGGTCACTTCCACATCCGCTACCGCCGGAAATTCGATGGGCGCGTACTCTTTGCTGGTCCCTTCCATCCGTATGGCGCCGGAAGCGATCACCACGTCCCCGCTTTTCACTTCCAGGGCCATACCGCCGCTGGTGCCTACCCGGATAAAGGTATCCGCCCCCACTCTGGACAATTCTTCCATGGCAATGGCGGCGGAAGGAACGCCGATGCCAGTTGAGGTCACGCTTACCTTCTCCCCTTCCAGATATCCGGTATAAGTCACATATTCCCGGCTGTCCGCGATCAATTTGGCGTCCTGGAAATGCGCCGCGATCTTCTCGCAGCGTTTGGGGTCTCCCGGCAGGATCACGTATCTGCCTACTTCTCCATCTGCCACCTGGATATGGTACTGTCTGTCTTTGTCCTCAGAATAGTTGATCATCCTTTTTGCCTCCTTGTATCCAAGATTACTTTTATCATACCATTCTGGCGGCAGATGTACCAGCGCTTCTTCGATTCCTGTATATTTTCATCCAAGATTTCCGCCTCAAATAGCCAATCTGCCCATTCACCTCATAAACCACCGGGCTGCGGCGGTAAAACTTACGCACAGAACCACTCCCAGGACCGCCGGGATCAAAACCGCGGCCGCCGTCCATTTCCAGCTCCCTGTTTCCTTCCGGATAGTCAGGCAGGTCGTTCCGCAGGGCCAGTGGAACAAAGAAAATAAAAGCATACTGACCGCCGTTGTCCAGGACCACCCATGCCGCGCCAAAATCTGACGTACTTCTCCCAGCGTCCCCATCTCCGTCAGGCTGCCCTGGGAGAGATACCCCATTAAAATAATGGGAAGCACGATCTCATTTGCCGGAAGCCCCAGAATAAACGCCAGCAGGATCATCCCATCCAGCCCCATCCATTCTCCCACCGGATCCAACGCTTGGGCGCACTGCCACAAAAGGGACGTATCTCCTGTCTTTAGATTGGCCAAGATCCAGATTGCCAGTCCCGCCGGCGCGGCCGTCACCACTGCCCTCCCCAGGACAAACAAGGTCCGGTCCAAAACAGACCGCACAACTACTTTTCCCACCTGCGGCTTCCGGTAGGGCGGAAGCTCCAGCACGAAGGAGGAGGACATTCCTTTTAAGATGGTTGCGGAAAGTCCCGCGGACACCAGAAATGTCATCAGGACGCCAAAGAGGATCACCAGCGCCAGGATACCCGCGGATATCAGAGGATTCCCCACACTTCTTTTGGTTCCTGCAAGGAACATGGAAATCACTGCCGCCATCATAGGGAATCTTCCATTACAAGGGAGAAAACTGTTGGTAAGTATGGCGACCATCCGCTCTCTGGGAGAGTCGATGATCCGGCAGCCTGTCACTCCTACCGCATTGCATCCCAATCCCATACACATCGTCAGCGCCTGCTTTCCGCAGGAATGGCATCTGCAGAAGCACCGATCCAGATTGAAGGCGGCTCTTGGCAGATAACCCAGATCTTCCAATAAGGTAAACAGCGGAAAGAAAATCGCCATTGGAGGAAGCATAACAGAGATCACCCAGGCAGTCACCCGGTACACCCCAAAGATCAGCGGTCCGTAAATATCTTCTGGAATCCCTGCCCCCTGTACTCCTTCCAGCAGTTTTCCCTCCACCCAGGCGAAACCGTTCGAAAGCAGCTCCGAAGGGTAGTTGGCGCCCCATATGGTCAGCCAGAAAATAAGAAATAGTCCGCCTGCCATTACAGGCAGTCCCGTCCATTTCCCCGCGAAGATGCGGTCCAGTTTCCGGTCCATCCGGTCGCAGTCCGCATTTTCATAAGCAACCACATCTCCCGCTATCATTTCCGCCTGCTTGACATATGCTTTGGCCGTCTCCTGGCGTACGTTCCGGCTGTCCATTCCTTTTTCTTCCAATTCCTGACAGGTCTGCCAAAGCGCCTGCTCAATCCCTTTGGTTTCCAGCACAGGGAAATATTCTTTCAGAAGACTGGCAAGCTTCTCTTCTCCCTCCAGAAGACGCAGGCTCAGCCATCTTGCCCTTTCCCGGCCCACCCCTTCCTTCCAGATCGCCTCTTCTAAGAAAGCCTCTCTTTCCTCCAGCCAGTCAGGATATCGGATCCGTTCTGGCTCCGGCTCTTTTTGAAACACCTTCTCCAAAGCCTGATAAACTTGCGCGATCCCTCTCTTCTCTCTTGCGGTGACCCCCACTACCGGAATCTTTAGACGTTCTTCCAGCTTCTTCAGATCTATGTGGATTCCTTTCCTCTTTGCCTCATCCTGCAAATTTACACACAACACTGCCTTCTTGGCTGTTTCTATGATGGAAAGAGCCAAAACCAGATTCCGCTCCAGACATACCCCGTCACAGATCACCAGAACCGCGTCATAATCCTTGAAATACAGGAAATCTCTAGCTGCTTCCTCTTCTTTGGACTGGGCGGAAAGGGAATAGCAGCCCGGCAGATCGATCCACTCATACTTCCATCCCTGATATGTACTGTAACCTCTGGCATGTTCCACCGTTTTCCCGGCCCAGTTTCCCGTGTGCTGCCTGCTTCCCGTCAACGCGTTAAAAAGTGTGCTCTTTCCCACGTTCGGATTGCCGGCCAGCACGATCCTTCTCCGGTGCTTTGCCTTGTTCTCTCTGGTTTTTTCGTCTTTTTTCCCGCCCGGTATGATGATTTTGACTTGCACCGCCTCCACATCGGATTTGCGGACCGCGAATACCGCTCCCCGGATCCGGTAAGCTAAGGGATCTCCCAAAGGGCTGTTCCCCACACATTCCACGGTTGTCCCTTCGATCAGTCCCAGATCCCGGATCCGTTTCCCCATGTTCCCTTCTATCTCCAGCTTTACTACCACTGCTTTGTCTCCCGGCCTTAGATCCGCCATGCTCTGTCCATCCATACAAGATTCCCGCTCCTCTTTGAACGCCTTATGATAACATATGCCGACAGATCCACTTCGTGAAAAAAAAGCCGCGCGAGATCGCGCGGCCCTCATTAGCAGCCCAATATATTTCTTGCGTTTTCCACCCGCTCCTTTGAGGGCGGATCGATTCCTTCCAGTGGATATTCCAATCCCAGTTCTTTCCATTTATAGACTCCCAGTGTATGGTAGGGCAGAACTTCGATTTTCTCTACATTTTTCAAAGTATCCAGGAAAGCTCTGAGTCTTTTTAAATACCCATCGTCATCGTTTCTCTCCGGCACCAGCACATGGCGGATCCATACGGGCTTCCCAATCTCCGACAGATATTCTGCCAGATCCAGGATATTCCGGTTGGTACGTCCGGTCAGCAGCCGGTGCTGTTCTTCATCGATCTGCTTGATATCCAGAAGGACCAGATCTGTCACCTTTATCAGCTTCTCAAAATCCGCGAAGAAAGGCGTTTCCCTGGTAAAAGGGCTTCCGCTGGTATCCAGGACCGTGTGGATGCCTTCTTCCTTCGCCTTCTCAAAAAGTTCCGTCAGGAATTCTATCTGCAGAAGCGGCTCTCCGCCACTGACGGTGATCCCTCCGTCTTTCCCCCAGTAAGTCCGGTACCGGAGGGCTTTCTGGATCAGTTCTCTAGCTGTATACTTGGTTCCCGCCTCCATCTTCCAGGTGTCCGGGTTATGGCAGAATTGGCAGCGCATCGGGCAGCCAGCGAAAAAAATCACATAGCGTACTCCAGGACCGTCCACCGAGCCAAAGCTTTCCAGCGAATGAATGTATCCTTCCATCCTTTCTCCAACTCCTTTTCTTTTTCCTTCTTACGCCGTCTTACATCTTATCGTGGCAGGTTCTTGCGATCACATCCATCTGCTGTTCCCTGGTCAGGTCGATGAATTTTACCGCGTATCCCGATACCCGGATGGTAAAATTGGCGTACTCTGGTTTCTCTGGATGTGCCATTGCATCCTTTAATTTTTCAATCCCAAACACATTTACATTTAAGTGATGGGCGCCCTGGCAAAAATAACCGTCCAGAATCTGGACCAGATGGTTTTTCCGTTCTTCGTCATCCTGCCCCAGGGCTCCGGGACTGATGGTCTGGGTGTTGGAAATCCCATCCAGCGCCAGCTCATAAGGCAGCTTAGCCACCGAGTTCAAAGAAGCCAAAAGCCCGCTTTTCTCTGCCCCATAAGAAGGATTTGCTCCCGGCGCCAGCGGTTCTCCCGCTTTTCTTCCATCTGGCAGAGAGCCGGTAGCCTTTCCATAGACCACATTGGAAGTGATCGTCAGGATAGAGGTTGTCGTCTCTGAATTGCGGTAGGTGTGGCATTTCTTTAACTTGTGCATAAACGTTTTCAAAAGCCATACCGCAATGTCATCCGCCCGGTCATCGTCATTTCCATATCTTGGGAAATCTCCCTCTGTCTCAAAGTCCACCGCAAGCCCATCGGCGTCACGGATGACTTTGACCTTGGCGTATTTGATCGCGCTCAGCGAATCCACTACGTGGGAGAAACCTGCGATCCCGGTGGCGAAGGTCCGGCGCACGTTTGTGTCGATCAGGGCCATCTCCGCCGCTTCATAATTATATTTATCGTGCATATAATGGATCATATTCAAAGTATCCACGTACAGTTTGGACAGCCACTCCATCATTGCATCATACCGTTCCATCACCTCGTCATAATCCAGATACTCCGAAGTGATCGGCCGGTAAGCCGGGCCCACCTGCTCTCTGGTCTTTACATCGATGCCCCCGTTGATCGCGTACAGCAGGCATTTTGCCAGATTGGCCCTGGCGCCAAAGAACTGCATCTCTTTCCCTGTCTGGGTGGCAGATACACAGCAGCAGATGGAGTAATCATCGCCCCATACCGGACGCATCACATCATCATTTTCATATTGGATGGAACTGGTGGTCACCGAGATGAGAGCCGCGTATTTCTTAAAGGGTTCCGGCAGTCTGGAGGAATAAAGGACTGTCAGGTTTGGTTCCGGCGAGGGGCCCATGTTCTCCAGAGTATGCAGGAAGCGAAAGTCTGTCTTGGTCACCATGGAACGGCCATCCTGCCCCAGGCCCGCCACTTCCAGAGTCGCCCATACCGGGTCGCCGGAAAAAAGCTCGTTGTAAGAGGGGATCCGGGCAAATTTTACCATTCTGAACTTCATGACCAGGTGGTCGATCAGTTCCTGGGCCTCTCTTTCTGTAAGGGTACCGTTTTCTAAATCTCTTTGGATATAAATATCCAGAAAGGTAGAGATCCGTCCCACGCTCATAGCCGCTCCATTCTGTGTCTTAATGGCCGCAAGATATCCAAAATACAGCCACTGCACCGCCTCTTTCGCGTTCTGGGCCGGTTTTGAGATGTCATAGCCATAGATCTGGGCCATTTCCTTCATCTGCTTGAGCGCCCGGATCTGATCCGCGATCTCTTCTCTCAGCCGGAAATCCGTACCTTTCATTCCATGGCGCTCTCCCTGGATGAAGTCCTGTTCCTTCTTCTCGATCAGATAGTCGATGCCATAAAGCGCCACCCTCCGGTAGTCTCCTACGATCCGGCCCCTTCCGTAGGTATCCGGCAGACCGGTGATGATCTTATTATGCCGGGCCCTTTTCATCTCCGGCGTATAAATATCAAAAACCCCCTGGTTATGGGTCTTGTGGTATTTCGTAAAAATCTCATGCAGTTTCGGACTTGGCGTATAGCCGTAAGTGGTGCAGGCCTGCTCTGCCATATTGATCCCGCCATAGGGCATAAAAGCTCGTTTCAGCGGCTTGTCCGTCTGAAGGCCCACCACCTGTTCTAAATCTTTCAGATCCTCCTTGATATAGCCGGGGCCGTAGGATGTAAGGCCAGAGACCACTTCCGTCTCCATATCCAGGACTCCACCCTTTTCCCGCTCCTGCTTCTGAAGTTTCTGCAGCTCTCCCCAAAGCAGGTCTGTAGCTTCTGTAGAGCCCTCCAGGAATTGTTCGTCTCCATCATAGGGTGTATAATTCATCTGGATGAAATCTCTCACATTCACATCATCTTTCCAAAGTCTTCCCTGAAAGCCATTCCATTGTTCAAATTGTGTCATAACGATCGATCTCCTTTCCAAGAATTCTTTCTTTCCTCCCCTAGGATAACACCCAGCCGATCAAATCACAATATATTTATTGAAAATAGGTATCATTTTCGTTTATGTACGTGATTTTATACAATGCCATGACACAAAAATTCTAGAAAAGCGTCAAATGGGTACAGGGCTTGGCGCGTTTTGGTACACCCCAAACGTCAATTGGGGACGTAGCCTTTTTTAACTTTACTACGTCCCCAATGATTACAGCTTCCAGATATCCCGGTTATATTCCGCAATCGTCCTGTCGGATGAGAAATATCCCGCTTTCGCGATATTCACCAGCATTTTCTTTGCCCAGGCCGTACGGTCTTCATATCCCGCATATGCCTGTTCTTTTGTCTTGATATAATCCTTTACGTCCAGCAATGTCATGAACCAGTCTTTCTGGATCAGCTCCGCATGGATCTTCAACAGATGGTATGGATCTCCGATCCGCATCATTTCCGGGCTGATGATGAAGTTGATCCACTCCCGGATCTGTTCGTCATTGATATAATAATCTGCCGCCCGGTAATCGCCATTGGCGTAATGTCGGATGACCTCCTCGCTGGAAGCTCCGAAGATATAAATGTTCTCATCTCCTACCAACTGATGGATCTCTACATTGGCTCCGTCTTCTGTTCCCAATGTTACCGCTCCGTTCAGCATAAATTTCATATTACCGGTTCCGGAGGCTTCTTTTGAGGCCAGTGATATCTGCTCGGAAATATCGCAGGCCGGAATCAGATGTTCCGCCAAAGTCACGTTATAGTTTTCTACCATGACCACCTTCAGATACGGAGATACTTCCGGATCGTTGTCGATCAGTTCCTGCAGACACAGGATCAAATGAATGATATCTTTGGCGATCTCATACGCAGGCGCCGCCTTGGCCCCAAAGATCATGGTAATCGGCCTGGCCGGCTTCTTCCCGCTCTTGATCTCCAGATATTTGGCGATCACTGACAGCACATTCATCTGCTGCCGCTTGTACTCATGAAGCCGCTTTACTTGGATGTCAAAGATAGAATCCGGATTCAATTCGACTCCCTGTGTCTTTTTCAAATATTCTGCCAGCTCTGCTTTTTTCTGATGTTTTACTTCCAGCAGAGACTGAAGCGCTTCCTGGTCTTCCTTATGGGCAAGCAGCCCTTCCAGCGCAAGAGCGTCTTTTCGGAAATCGCCTTCCACATAGCGGTCCAGCCATGCTACCAGCTCCCGGTTGCAGTACAGCAGCCACCGGCGGAATGTGATCCCGTTTGTCTTATTGTTGAATTTCTCTGGATAAATGTCATAAAATGGCTTCAGCTCAGAGTTTTTCAAGATTTCTGTATGCAGCTCCGCCACTCCGTTGACGCTGCACCCGTAATGGATATCCATGTGGGCCATGTGAACCCGGCCTTCCTGGTCGATGATAGCCACTCGTCCGTCCTGATATCTGCCCTTGATCCGAAGATCCAGTTCCCGGATGATGGGAACCAGCTGCGGCACTACTCTTTCCAGATAGTGAAGAGGCCATTTCTCCAGCGCTTCCGCCAATATCGTGTGATTGGTGTAGGCGCAGGTCTTCTGGACGATCTCTACCGCCTCGTTAAAATCAATGTTCTTCTGCACCAACAGACGGATCAGCTCCGGAATCACCATCGATGGGTGCGTATCATTGATCTGGATCACCACATGTTCATGGAGTTTTCTCAGATCATATCCCTTTTCCTCACACTCTTTCAAAATGAACTGCGCTCCATTGGACACCATGAAATACTGCTGATAGATCCTCAGCAGATTTCCCGCTTCATCACTGTCATCCGGATACAAAAAGAGGGTCAGGTTCTTGCCGATATTGTATTTATCAAAAGAGATCCCATCTCCTACAATGCTCTCGTCTACTCCCTCCACATCAAACAGATGGAGTTTGTTTTTCCCATTTTCGTATCCTGCCACATCAATGTCATAGAGTTTGGAAGTCAGGGTAAAATCCTTAAATGGCACTTGGAAGCCTACACCCGTATCCGTCAGCCAGCTTTCCGGCTCCAGCCATGGATTCGGCGTTTCCTTCTGTTTGTGATCCTCAAATACCTGTTTAAAAAGTCCCATATGGTAATTCAGCCCGATTCCATCCCCATTCAGCCCTAAAGTAGCAATGGAGTCTAAAAAGCAGGCCGCCAGCCGTCCCAGACCTCCATTTCCGAGAGACGGCTCTGGTTCAATCTCTTCAATGGCCGCCAAGGTTTTCCCATTTTCCTCTAGAATCTGCGATACTTCCTCGTAGATCCCCAGATTGATCAGGTTATTGGACAGCAGTTTCCCGATCAGAAATTCCGCGGAAATATAGTAAAGTTTCCGGTTTCCCGTAATCTCCGGGAGCTTCCGCAGCTGCTCTTTTGTATAAGACAAAAGGGCCAGATACAGCTCCTGATCTTTTGCTTCACAGATACTCTTGTGAAATCGCTCCTGCACCAGTTTTTCTAACTCTTCTCTTACCATCGTCTTTCTCCTTTCAAACATAGCGGGATAACTCCTGCCTTTTTCAGTAAAAATACCGCTCCATAACTAAATCCAGTTATTTTGCGGTATCTTTCGTTCTGTCTGTTTATTCGGTTGAAGTAGCTTTCTCGATCTGCGCGATCGCTGCCTTCTGCATCGGAATCCGGCAATTTCGGTTGCTTCCAAATTCCACGATGACATCATCATCATTAATATCAATGATCACGCCGTAAAATCCACTGGTAGTAAGGACAGTATCCCCAACTTCCATCTCCGCGATCATTGCCTGAACTCTTTTCTGTTCCTTTTTCTGCGGACGGATAAAGATGAACCAGAAACCACCAAAGATCACTATATATATAATGATCAGCAGGCCCCAGCTTCCACCGCCGCTCTGTGATGCTAATGCAAACATACTAAATTCCTCCTAAATCTCTTTTCGCACTATTGCTATCATACACAAAAATCCATATTTCATCAAGTGCTTTCGTCTAATTCCAGAAAATTTTATTCTATTTTATTCATTTCCCGCCGTCATTCCACTGAGCTTTTTCTTCTTGTATTCCTGATAATTCCCAGCTTCAATGGCCCCTCGGATTTCCTTCATCATAGTATTGTAGAAATACAGATTGTGAAGCACACAAAGCCGCATCCCCAGCATTTCTTTTGCTTTCAGCAGATGCCGGATATAAGCTCTGGAATATCTGCGGCACACCGGACACTGGCACCCTTCCTCAATGGGGCGCGCATCCAGCTCGTATTTTGCGTTAAATAGATTTAATTTTCCTTGGTTGGTATAGACATGGCCATGCCGGCCGTTTCTGCTTGGGTAGACACAGTCAAAGAAGTCCACGCCCCGGTCCACCGCTTCCAAAATATTGGCAGGTGTACCCACTCCCATCAGATAAGTAGGCTTATTTACCGGCAGATGAGGGACTACCGCCTCCAGGATCCGGTACATATCCTCATGGGACTCGCCTACCGCCAGGCCGCCCACCGCATAACCGTCAAGATCCAGCTCCGCGATCTCCTGAGCATGACGGATACGGATATCTTCACAGATCCCGCCTTGGTTGATCCCAAACAGAAGCTGACGCGGATTGATGGTGTCCGGCAGACTGTTCAGCCGTTCCATCTCCTTTTTGCAGCGCCTCAGCCACCGGGCGGTCCTTGCCACAGACCGCTCAATATAATCCCGGTCCGCCACACTGGATGGACATTCATCAAAAGCCATGGCTATGGTGGAGGCAAGGTTGGACTGGATCTGCATACTCTCTTCCGGCCCCATGAATATCCTTCGTCCATCAATATGGGAATTGAAATAAACGCCTTCTTCCTGGATCTTGCGCAGGCCCGCCAAGGAGAACACCTGGAACCCGCCTGAATCCGTCAGGATTGGCTTATCCCATACCATAAACTTGTGAAGTCCCCCAAGCTTTTTCACCACCTGGTCCCCAGGGCGCACATGGAGATGGTATGTATTAGAAAGCTCTACCTGGGTTCCGATCTCTTCCAGATCTTCAGTAGAAACCGCTCCCTTGATCGCCGCCGCTGTTCCTACATTCATAAATACAGGGGTCTCAACGACCCCATGTACAGTGTGAAGCCTTCCTCGTTTAGCAAGGCCGTCACGCTTTATCAATTCATACATTGCATTCTCATCCTTTGATTTAGTAATGGCATACCACCGGCGTACCGTCAGAGATCAGATCATACATCTTTGCCGCCTGATCCGTTGGCATGTTGATACACCCATGGGATCCATTCGTCTTGTAGCGTTCGCCGCCAAAAGAAGACTGCCAGGAGGCATCGTGGAATCCGATTCCGCCGTTAAATGGCATCCAGTATTTTACCGGTGACTCATAGGTATAAGACCCGTCAGGAAGCCGGTCTCCCCGAAGCACCGCGTTTTTTGTCTTATATGACAAAGAATAAGTTCCTTGCGGAGTCCCATTTCCTTTATTAGGATTTCCCGTTACAACCGGAGAATCCAGGACCACCTGACCATCCTTAATGAAATACGCATGCTGGTTGGTCAAGTCCACTTCCGCATAGGTGGTTCCAATGTCAATAGAACCATGGCTTGCCGCCCGGCTGGAGTATTCCGGTTCCCTTGTTACTACTTCGCCATTCTGGATATTTGCGACCAACGCATTGTATTCCGCATCCTGGTCGATCTTCCACCCATAACTTCCGCCTTCTACTGTCACCGTATTCCCTGTCGCTGTGGTAAACTGTCTGGATTTTCCTTTTGTATCATATTTGTCCGCCAGCGACTGGATATATTGCTTTACCGCATCTGTATTAAAGGTAACTTCCATCTTATCATTGACCGTTACCCACTGAGAGATCACAGCCGCGTTTACCACCTCTGTATTGGGGTTGAAATCATAGGTGATCTCCGCTTTTAAGTAGCTGTTCATGGCATTATTAGCCGCGATCACTTCTTCAGAGTCTGACACATATGAAGGCTTGATATAGCACTCTTCTTCTGTCAGATTCAACGTGTGCTGGAATCCTTCAATATAACTGCGCACTTTCTCATTGAACACTTCTTCATTGATCTGCGTCCCCACAACTTCCGGCACGATCTCAAATTGGGTTTCCTTAAATTCCGGGTGCGCGTTTACGGACGCCACCTGATTCTCAGGATTCATGCATGCCAGAGCCGCGATCTGCTCCGCCAGCGCAGTCTCGTCATATTTGACTCCTACTTCCGCATCCAGCTCCGGGTGCTCCCACAATGTCGTCAGCCACAGGAAATTATCCTGATCCTTCACAAGCTGAGCCAACTGCTTGCCAGGCACATACTCCAGAGAAATATTTTTGCCTGCGATCTCTTCCGTTCCGCCGTCAGATTCTTCCAGCGTCAGTGTGTAATCTTCTACCTGCTGGCGCATATAATCTTCAACCTGGCTGACACTCTTTAAAGACACGTCTGTTCCATTGATCGTAGTAAAGAACATAAAATGACTATTAAAGTAAACCGCAAATCCAATATAGACTACAGCGATCACACCAATGATACTGCCGATGATGATCGCCAGTTTCTTTCTGAATTTATGCTTCCGATAGGCCTTTTCCGCATCCGTCTCTTCTTCCTCCTCGCTCTCCTCTTCCGGATTCAGAATATCCGTCTGGTCTTCCGCGCTATCTTTGTCCAATTCCTCTTCTAATGCCTCTTCTGCCTCTTCCTGAAAATCCTCTTCCTTTTCTAAGTCCTCTTCATCCAGGAAATCTTCCTCTAAATCTTCTTCGCCATCTAGGTCTTCTTCGTCTAAATCTTCTTCGTCTAAAAATTCTTCGCTGTCGAAACCCTCATCTTCATCCTCTTCGTCTAAGAATTCTTCTTCATCTAAATCTTTTTCCTGGAGATCCTTGTCGTCTAAATCCTCTTCCTCAGACACAGGGATATCTTCCTCTTCTTTCTTTTCAAAGACTTTATCTCTATCCAGATCATCATAGATCTCTTTCATTGTTTCTTCAATGATCTCATCTGCATTTTTATCAGTATTTCCCATATAACCATACTCCTCTTAATATTTACAGACTCACACGCTAACATTATAATATGCTTCCATGCAAAAGTACAGCATAAAATCTTTAAAATTTTTTGAAAAAAAGAAGGCTGAAGTGAAAAGTTTATTTCCACTTTGAATAGGCAAAAGTAGATTTTAGTCTTTCACTCA